>CATJIY010000223.1 GCA_949740695.1 uncultured Eubacteriales bacterium | reverse complement strand
GCTTCAGCGCAACAGTGACTTTCCTTTTGCATTACGGTTTTTGGCTATGGACCCGGGATACGCTCCGGAAAATCGGAAAAAGCTGGAGGATAACGCCGCCTTGTTGGAAATCCCCCTGGAGGTCTTTTCCACCGATATTTTTCAAGTGGCCGAACAAACGTCAAAGAACCCATGCTATCTGTGCGCTCGCATGCGTCGGGGATATCTTTACAAAAACGCCGGGGCGTTAGGCTGCAACAAGATTGCGCTGGGACACCATTTCAGCGACGTAGTGGAAACCACTCTGCTGGGCATGCTTTACGGGGCTCAGATTCAAGCAATGCCTCCCAAGCTGCACAGCCGGAACTACCCAGGCATGGAATTGATACGGCCTATGTACTGCGTTCGGGAAAAGGCGATTGTAGCTTGGGCCAGATATAACCGGCTGTCTTTTTTGCAGTGTGCCTGCCGGTTTACCGAAAAGGCCCTGGGGGAAAATCGGGAAACCCAGTCCAAACGACGGGAGGTCAAAAAACTACTGGAAACTCTGCGCCGAACCAATCCGGATGTAGAGCAGCGGATTTTTCGGAGTATTCACAATGTTCAACTGGATACTCTGCTGGGGTATCGGAAGGATGGGGTGGAACATTCTTTTTTGGAAGATTATCCCCGCCGGGCCGGCGGAGAATCTTCAGTTACGTGAGCATTTTTCTGCGTCAATGGCCAGCGCCACCATGAGGGCGTACAGGGCGTTCTGCGGGTCGGCTACTTCAATTACATAGGTATCTGTCCACTGAAATAGCTCTTTGGAAATGATTGCTGCTGGCTGGCCGTCATGATCGAAAATCGTGTAATCCCATTCAGAAAAGCTGCCTTCCACTTGCCAGCCGTTACAGTCTAAAGAAAAGGCCGGTTTTAACAAGGTAAACTCTTTGGTAAGCGTTCCCACCTGCGCATTGCCTATCAACAGGTCAAACCGAGGGAGAAAGGTGAGAGCCCGCTCTTTGAGGGTGGCGATGTGGTTGCCGCCGCTATCTAAAATATGCAGCCGGTGGCCCCAGGAGAGCTGGCCTTCTACTGTAAACAGCACATTGCCGCTTTCCTCATAAATATCATAACTGTCAAACCAGGAGAAGAAACGCTGTTTAAAGAGCATTTTCATGAAAAGTCCCTCCAGGGTCAAAAATGTTGGATTCGATTTTTTGTTGGTTTGATTCTAAAGCAAATTACCTCGTCTGTCAATATATATCAACAAAGGAATATAAAAATTGGGCTTGCCGCCTATAGAGAGGAGAATCATCATGGTGTTTTTTGGAATTGATCGGGCGGAGGATTACAAATCGTTGTTTCAGGGCAGGGTGGCGCTGATCACCGCCCCTTCTGGCCGGACGGCAGACAATCAAAGCGCTATCGATCATCTGCGGAAGCTTTGCCAGCTGGAGCTGCTGCTAGCGCCCGAGCATGGGGTTCGAGGGGATAAAGCAGCGGGAGAAGCCTTTGCCGATGAAATTGACCAGCCCTCCGGCCTGCCGATGGTCAGCCTATACAGTTCGGATTCCAAACGGCTGTCTCAGCAGGCTATGGACCGTTTTGATACCTTGGTATATGATATTCAGGATGTGGGCTGCCGGTATTATACCTTTATTTCTACTTTGCGGGGCGCTATGGAAGATTGCGCCAATACCGGCAAGCGGTTGGTGGTGTTGGACCGGGGCAATCCTCTGGGCGGCGCGGTGGAGGGGCCGGTTTTGCAGGAAGCCTGCCGCAGCTTTGTGGGATGCAGTCCCATTCCCGTGCGGTATGGTCTGACCTGCGGAGAGTTTGCCCGGATGACTGCCCGCCGGGAGGGCTGGGACATAGACCTTCATGTGGTTCCCTGTCAGGGTTTGACTAGGGACATGACCTTTGCCCAGTGGGGGCGGCTGTGGGTAATGCCCAGCCTGTCGGTGCCTCGCTTTGATACCGCTTTGCTCTATCCTGGAACTTGTCTGTTTGAGGGTACTTCCTGGTCAGAGGGACGGGGTACCGCCGATCCCTTTGCCATTGTGGGAGCGCCGGGGGTAGAGGCCGAGGCGTTTTCCAGGGCCTTTCACCGGCTGAACCTGCCGGGCGTGCAAGCTACGCCGGTGTATTTTGTTCCCAGTGAATCCAAGCATCAAAGCAAGACCTGCGGCGGACTGCATCTTCACGTCACCGACGCCAAGGCGTTACGGCCAGTGGAGTTGGGCTATCGTCTGCTAGAGCTGGCTAGAGACAGCTATCCCGAAACTTTTCAGGTGCTGCCACCGCCTCGCGAGGGGGGAACGCCCTTCCTTTCACTGCTGGCAGGACACCGAGGATTGGAAGCGCCTGGTTGGCGCACGCAGGATCTGTTGGCAGGGGCGGAAGAGGATTGCCGCCGCTTTTTGGAGGAGACCGAAGCCGACCGGTTGTATCATTAATCAGTTTAGGGAAAACCAGGTGGATTGGAGCATAAAAAGAAAGGGCCGGCCGGCCCTTTCTTTTTATGTTATAACGAAGCCTCATAAAACAAACTCATTTCTAGGTATTGCATCCTGACGCGGAAAAAGTTATAATAAAATTATATAAACCGGCGGAAAGAACCGCCCGGAGCCGTAAAATCCG
>CATJIY010000222.1 GCA_949740695.1 uncultured Eubacteriales bacterium | reverse complement strand
TTTTCCTCCATCTTCTGCTTAAGCGCGGCGTAGATATCCAACGATCCGCCCGAAACGCAACCCGTTCCGGCGCACACCAGCACCCGGCGGCTCTCATGGGCCGCCGCTTTTTGGCAGGCTTCCCGCAGAGCGGCCAGCTCTTTTCGATTGGTCAATTTATTCATTTAAGCTTCCCTCCTGAGGTCTTCAATCAGCTCCACCGTCTTTTCCGGCGTCATCGCGGGGTGGACCTGCCCGTTTACCGTCAGGGCGGGAGCCAGTCCGCAGGCTCCCAGGCAGGATACGGTCTCTACTGTAAACAACTGATCCCGGGTAGTTTTCTCTCCCGGAGCCAGTCCAAGCTCCTGGCGCAGCCTATTGAGAATGGGAATGGACTTCCGCACGTGGCAGGCAGTGCCGTCGCATACTTTAATAACATATTTACCCTTGGCCTCCAGGGAAAAGTTTTCATAAAAAGTGGCCACGCCATAAATAGAAGCTTCGCTCAACTTCATCTTTTCAGAAAGATACGGGAAAACCTCTTTCGGCAGATAGGAATAGTGCTCCTGAATACCCTGCAAAACAGCTATCAGACTTCTTTCCTCACAGCCCAGCTTTTCCAATAAGGCGTCGGTGCGTTGGTACAGTTCTTGAACGTTCATGGTGCTCCTCCTCCGTGATTTGGCGGCAAAAGGGTATTGCCACCCCAGTATTCATTGTAAAAAAGACCGATTTTTGCGTCAATTTTTCTTTATCGCAAGACCCTCCAGATTTTCGTTGGCTTTTTCGATTGTTTTCGTCATTTTTTACAAAAGCCAAAAATGCTTTGGTTTTTTGTCAATCGCCCGAAAATATCCTCTTCAAGATTTTTCCGCGTTTGAGAAATCCCTGCCTCTCGCCTGGAAATTTCCCCTGTTTTCTCCAGTTTTAAAAAACGCCGCCTCCCGCAAAAATTCACGGAGGGCGGCGAAAAAATCTGCGCCAAACTTGTAAAACTTGTAATAAATTTCTGTTTCTAATTGCGTTATTCCATCAATCCGCACACCAGCTGCGCGTATTCCGCCGGATCCTCCAGAGGCAACCCAGCTATCAACAATGCTTGTCCATAAAGAATCTTACCATAGGCGGCGGCTTTTTCCTTATCCTGTTCAAATGCCCGGACCAAAGCGGCAAAAGCAGGAGCGTTGGGATTCAGTTCCAGCACTCGTTGAGCGGTCATCCCCAGATCCGCTCCGCCAAACTGCTTTTGCTGCTGAAAGTATTTCTCCATTTCCAAGGTTACCGGTCCCTCGGTAGTCATGCATACCGGCTGGGAAACCAACTTTTGCGATACCCGCACCGCATGAATCTTATCCCCCAAAGTTTCCTTGATAAAACCCAGCACCGCCCGGCTTTCCTCTTCTTGTTTTTGAGCCGCCTGCTTTTCTTCCTCGGTCTGTGGAAGAGCGTCGTCGTCGTTTACCGACTTAAACTTTTTCCCCTCCTGCTCGCCCAGGATTTGCAGCAGCATTTCGTCCTCGCTGCCAGTGATGCATAAAATTTCATAGCCCTTTTTCGCCACCCGTTCGCTCTGGGGCAGTTTTCCCGCTTGCTTGGCGTCTTCAGCCGCAGCGTAATAAAGATAAGGCTGGTCCTCGGGCATCCGGCTGACATAATCCTTCAGGGAGGTCAATCCGCTTTCATGGGTAGTGGGGAACATTAAAAGCTCCCGCAGATTTTCCTTAGCCTGACCATAATTGCCCATAGCAGCGTATTTCAACAGCAGGCCAAACTCTTTCCAAAACTGGGCGTAATCCTCCGGCCGCTCTTTCTGAATCTTTACCAGTTCCGCCTTAATCCTTTTTTCCAGATTGGTCTGAATCACTTGCAGCTGACGGGTGTGCTGGAGCATTTCCCGGGAAATATTCAGGCTTACGTCCTGGGTATCTACCACGCCGGGAATAAAACGGAACCACTCGGGCAGCAGCTCCTTGCATTTATCCATAATCAACACGCCGCTGGAATACAGCTGCAAGCCGCCCTGATACTCTCTCGTATACAAATCAAAGGGCGCGTGAGCCGGAATAAACAGCAGCGCCTTATAGGTCACCGCGCCCTCTACATTGGCGGAGATATAGCCCAACGGGGCTTCATAATCCCCAAACTTGTTTTGATAAAATTCAGCCGCCGCTTCCTGCGTGATCTCCGCCTTAGGCCGCTGCCACAGCGGAACCATACTGTTTAAGGTAACAATCTCAGTATAGGTCTCCCACTCAGGCTTGTAATCCTCGCCTGCGTCCACAGGCTTGTCCTTCTGCCTGGATTTTTCCATGGCCATTTTAATGGGGAACCGCACATAATCAGAATATTTCTGTACCAGGCTTTGCAGGGTGTACTGCTCCAAAAACTTGTCATAATCTTCGCCCTCGGCGTTTTCCTTCAGCTCCAGCACGATCTTGGTACCCACGCTCTCTTTGGCAGCTTCCGAGACGGCATAGCCGTCCGCCCCGGAAGATTCCCACTTCCAGGCTTGATCACTACCGTAAGCCCGGCTGGTCACAGCGACCCGATTTGCCACCATAAAAGCCGAATAAAATCCTACGCCAAACTGACCGATGACATCGGTATCTCCCCCATCTCCTTTGGCTTCCAGCTCTTTTTTGA
>CATJIY010000221.1 GCA_949740695.1 uncultured Eubacteriales bacterium | reverse complement strand
CGCTTTGCCCGATAATTTTCAGTATCTACCGTCACCCGCCAACGAGTTTCTTCCGCCCGATTGGTAACAATATTAGTCAAATACTGAATCGCATCCAACGTATCGCCGTGACGGCCAATGACTGCGCTCATATGTTCTCCAGTAAGCTCCAGCGAGATGGTATGCTCTTCCAGATCTTCCCGAGCTTCAATCTGCGCCGGCGTGCCAAACCGTTCCAGCAAGCCCTGGAGAAACTCCACCGCTTGGGCGGTGGGCGTCGTTTCATAAGCCACCCGCACAATAGCCGGTTCCTTTCCCAATCCTAAAAAACCGGACCGGGGCTTTTGCAGCACTTCCACCGATATCTGCTCCCGCTGCAAACCCAGCTGGAGCAGGGCGCTTTCCACGGCGGCGTCGATGGACTCGCCTTTCGCTTCAAGATACTTCATGTAGGTTTCGCCTTCCCTCATTCAGTTTTGGGTTTCCTTTTCTGCCAATTTCTTTTTCATCCAGACGTTTAGCAGCGCCTCTTGCACCCCGGAAAGGATATTGTTGGAGATCCAATAAACCCCCAAACCGGCGGGCAAAATAAATCCAAACCACACCGACATTAACGGCATCATAAACATCATTATCTTACCGCTGCTCTGAGCCTGGGGATTGGCGTTCTGCATAGGATTGAGCTTTTGCCCCAACCAACTCATCAAAAGAGAGGTTAGACCAGAAAGAATGGGAATGATCCACAGGATATTGAACTCCCCAAAGCTGGGAGTCGCCGCCAGGTCGATGGGTCCAAACTGCATACTGACCCGCATTAACCGATCAGAAACATCCGCCACTTGATCAAAATTAGCAAAAATCCGGCTTGCCAATTCTATCTGAGAATGGTAATTGGTCATCTCGAAGCTAAGCCGGGAGGCAATCTCGCTGATCTGGGCGGCGGTCAACTGCATAAAATAGGTCAAAGGCTGAATGATAACGCCGTACAAGCCAATCATAATGGGCAGGGTAATCAACGAAGTGCCACAGCCCGCCATGGGAGAGACCCCTTCCCGATCATACAGGTTCTGCATTTCCTCCTGCATCCGCCGCTGATCCCGGGCATAGGTCTTTTGAATTTTTTGCAGCTGGGGCTGGATCCGGGCCACTTCCATCATGGAGCGCTTTTGTTTCAAGCTCAGTGGAAGCATCAGGACCTTCACCAACAGGGCAAACAGGAAAATAGACATGCCATAGCTTCCCACAAACTGATAGATAAAACGCATGACATATCCAAAAGGCGTGGAGAAAATGGTATAGAGAAACTGATACATTTATTCGTTCTCCTTCTTGGTTGCGGTTTTAGGAAACCAATACAAATAGAAAAAGCAGCGTCCGGACAGCTTGCGCTAAAGAAGCGCACCCCAGAAAAGCGCTATCCTGCTCGTTCACCCCCAACATGAGGCAGCCGCCACAAGCTATTCGCTCAATGGTTCCTTTGAAAAAAATAAAAAAACGGATTCTTCTCTGGCACAGGATCATAGCCCCCTTTGCAAAAGGGATTGCACCGCAAAATCCGCCAGAGGGCCAGCGCACCGCCGCAAAGGGCGCCATGGCGCTGAACAGCCTGAACCGCATATTCCGAACAGGTAGGAACAAAGCGGCAGGTCGGCCCCCTCTTTCGAGAGGAAAGGTTTTTCTGATAAAACCGAATACACCAGATCATCAGCTTACTCATGAATCTCTTCCTTTTCCAACGCCAATTGACGGCACAGCGAAAGAAACTCCTTTTGCAGCTGTTCAAAGGGTGCTTCTGCGGCAGCTTTCCTGGCAACGACGACGATGTCAAATCCGCTCTTTAAGCGGGCCTCGTTAAGCCGGTAAACCTCTCGCAAACGGCGGCGCGCGCGGTTTCGCACCACGGCGCAGCCCAGCTTTACAGAAACGGTGATCCCCAAACGATTCACCGTTTGATTCCGGCGTTTCAGCACATAGACCGCCATAGCACGCCGGGCAGACGACCGCCCCCGTCCATAGAGCGTGCGAAACACTCGGTTTTCCTTAATAAATATGGTATTGTTCATCTTGACTGCCCCGCCTGTGGCCCCCGTCAAAAAGGAACATTAAAATTTAAGACCGCAGGAATGCGGTCTTAAACCAGCTTGTCATACCGTTTTTGCAGCAGACTGCAAAAAAGTTCCCATCCTCTCACCGGCTTTCCCCGGAGAGCATGGGCGGAGGCAGGCGTTTTGTCCTCTTAAGCGGACAGTTTGGCTCTGCCTTTAGCGCGGCGGCGGGCCAACACCTTGCGGCCGCTACGGGTCGCCATACGTTTCATAAAGCCGTGCTCCTTCTGGCGCTGACGCTTTTTCGGCTGATAGGTACGAAGCATATTTCACACCTCCTGATTAAAGCTATTGATTGACACCGGCACAGGCTTGGCTGGTCAAGCCCACGCCGCTGCCGATCATATATTTTGCATTATACAAGATTTTCAGGGGCAATGTCAACTGTTTTTCAAAGTTTTGCCGCATTTTCCTCAGTGCCGCCCGCTGGAAAAAAACCGGCTTGCTCAAACAGACTCAACTGCCCGCAGGTTTTCTCCTGAGGAAACTCAGTCAAATAATCAAAAATCCGTTGATTG
>CATJIY010000220.1 GCA_949740695.1 uncultured Eubacteriales bacterium | reverse complement strand
CACTGTTGATCTCAGTGGGGAAAAAACGCGCGGTGAAGACAGCTGGACGCCGCAACTGTTGCCGCCTGACGGGGCATTGGCGCGGCTGCCAAAGGGAGCGGATCCAGGGGCTTTTGCCGCGGCGCTTTTGGGATGCGGCGTTTTACAGGGAAGGGAAATTCGCGTTCTACCGCTTGACATCCCGGAAAAGGCATCCTATAATAAAAAGATACCAGCCGAGGACGCGGTATAAGCGTTCTATTTAAGATGGTCAAGCGCGCTGGATGAGCGGCCGGATTTTTGCCAGAAAGACGGATGGCGCACTAGCAACGTCAGGCAGTGCAGTTTTGCAGCTGCCGGTTGTGGGAATGCGGACGCCCAGCCAGCGCGTTTGATTTTTAGAT
Source organism: uncultured Eubacteriales bacterium (assembly GCA_949740695.1). Classification (GTDB taxonomy): domain Bacteria; phylum Bacillota; class Clostridia; order Oscillospirales; family Butyricicoccaceae; genus UBA4644. Next base: position 2,276 of record CATJIY010000220.1, on the reverse strand, counting down.
ACTGGTTTTGAGGCTGGAGGATTACATTTAGGGGGACTTTGCCATCATGCAGAAGCAATACAAACTGACCAGAGAGCGCCTGGAAGAGTTGAAAGCCGAGTTGGAACATCTGAAAACTGTTCGGGAACATGAAGTGGCCGAGCTAATTAAGGAAGCCCGGGGCTTTGGTGATTTGTCAGAAAACAGCGAATACGATGAAGCAAAAAATGAGCAGGGCAAACTTTATTCCCGGATCGCGGAGTTGGAGGCCATTATTCCTAACGCGGTAATTATCGACGACAATGTCAGTGTGGATAAGGGAGCTAACATTGGCGCTACCATTTTAACCGAACGGCTGGACAATGGAGCTAAGACAGAGTTTATTCTGGTAGGTTCCCAAGAGGCGAATCATAAAGCTACGCCCATGCGTCTTTCCGACGAGTCGCCTTATGGCAAAGCGGTGCTGGGACATCATGTGGATGAGGTAGTGACAGTAGAGGCTCCAGCCATGAGCTTTCAAATGCGGATTTTAAAGATTACAAGATAGAGGGGCGGAATTTATGGACGAGATAAGAGAGCAGGCAGAATCCCAGCAAGAATTGACAGAGATACTGCAAATTCGCCGGGATAAATTGACCGCTCTGCGGGAAGCGGGGCGAGATCCCTTTGTGCAGGTGCGATTTGAGCGCACTAGTGACAGTCAAGAAATCGTCGAAAATTTTGAGAAGCTGGAAAATCAGGATGTGGCCGTCGCCGGGCGAATTCTTTCGAAACGGGATATGGGTAAGGCCTCTTTTTGTCATATTCAGGATCATAAAGGTCAGATTCAAATTTACGCAAAGATTGACGAATTGGGTCCGGAGGAATATGAGTGGTTTAAAAAGCTGGATATTGGGGATATCATTGGTGTTCACGGCTATGTGTTTCGCACCCGCCGGGGGGAGATTTCGGTGCATATGCGGGACTATGTGCTGTTGAGCAAAAGTCTTTTGCCTCTGCCGGAAAAATTCCATGGCCTGAAAGATGTGGATACTCGTTACCGTCAACGGTATGTGGACTTGATTGTTAATCCGGAGGTGCGGGAAACCTTTGTCAAGCGGTCCCGGGCTATTACGGCCATTCGCGCTTATTTTGATAACTTGGGATATTTGGAAGTGGACACGCCGGTATTGAATACGGTTCAGGGCGGCGCTACAGCCCGGCCTTTTGTCACGCACCACAATGCTTTGGGCATTGATCTATACTTGCGCATTGCCACTGAGCTGTATCTTAAACGGTGTATCATTGGCGGGATGGACCGAGTGTATGAGATCGGGCGGTTGTTTCGCAATGAGGGCATGGACACCCGGCATAACCCAGAGTTTACTACTATTGAATTTTACGAAGCGTATACCGACATTCATGGCATGATGGAGCGTACCGAGGGATTGATGCGCCATGTAGTGCAGCAAGTCAACGGTTGCTTGCAGCTCCCCTTTGGGGATCAGGTCATCGATATGGAACAACCTTTTCGTCGGGCTACCATGACCCAGCTGGTGAAAGAATATGCCGGTGTGGATTTTGATGAAATTTCTGACTTGGAAACAGCTAAAGCGGCAGCCAAGGAACATGGCCTTAAAGTAGAGCCCAAGCATAAAAAGGGGGATATTTTATCGCTGTTCTTTGAAAAATATTGTGAGGACAAGCTGATTCAGCCTACTTTTGTTTTAGAGCATCCAGTAGAGATTTCGCCCTTGGCAAAGCGGGTTCCTAACCGGCCAGGAATGACTCAGCGATTTGAACTGTTTATCAATGGAGCGGAATATGCCAATGCGTTTTCAGAGCTGAATGATCCCATTGATCAGCGAGGGCGATTTGAAAGCCAGATGGCTTTGCGGGCTATGGGAGATCTAGAGGCCAGTGAGATGGATGAGGATTTTCTTACCGCTATGGAATATGGTATGCCGCCTACGGGTGGCTGTGGGATTGGCATTGATCGCTTTATTATGTTGATTACCGGAAACACATCGATTCGGGATGTGTTGTTGTTCCCGACAATGAAGCCGATTGACTGAGTAAGTTCGTATAAGTTCATACACAGAGGCTTTTAGAGGGTTATGGAGGGTGCTTACCACAGAGCTTACCACAATTTACGAAAACCGCACCACAAAAAATGCGGAGCGATTATGCAAATCTTCGCAAGCCCCCGCAGCTCTCTGTAAATCTATTTAGCATCGAAGCCCACCGAGAAATCGGTGGGCTTTTTTTGTTGCGCCTGTCGCATTCCAGAGCGGAATGTGGCAGGCGCTTTTTCTTTT
>CATJIY010000219.1 GCA_949740695.1 uncultured Eubacteriales bacterium | reverse complement strand
GTTTGGGACTCAATTATGAAGAAGGACAAAACCAATGGCGGGAATTAACCAAGGTCATTGGGGTGGATATCTGTGTTATTGATATGCCGCTCTTGGATACCCGCAGAGGAAAAGATTTAATGGGTACTTTTATCGCGGACCTGGTGCTGCAAATCCTCTCCTTTGTAGCGCAAAACGAACGGGAAACCATCCGCCGCCGGCAGGCCCAGGGCATTGCCGCCGCAAGGGCCAGAGGCGTTCGATTTGGACGGCCTCGTAAACCTCTTCCGGAAAAATTTTTTCTAGCCTATCAGCTGTGGAAAGCAAAAAAATTAACTGGATCTGCAGCGGCAAAATTCTGCGGTATGCCCCTGTCCTCCTTTCGCTATCGGGCTAACCTGTGGGAAGAGGCGGAGCAGGAAAATTTACCGGGAGTTTTTTGATGGTCCTCCAATGTCCAGCCGCTTTTTAAAAAAGACTTGCCTTCTCTTCCTGAATAGCGTATGATGGCAACAGAATAAACTGGATGATTCCAACCAAAAGAGGTGAAGCCATGGAATTGAATCGTATTTGGGGAATCTTTTTTAGTCCCACCGGCGGCGCCCAGCGAATTGCCCGGCAAATAACAGAATCGCTGGCCCGTCAGCTAGATATCCCCTTAGAATGGATAGATTTTACGCTTCCCCAGTCTCGTCGAAATCCTTATTCCTTTGGGCCGAACGAATTGGTGGTGGTGGCTGTTCCCGTCTATGCAGGCCGTCTGCCCCACAAGTTGCTGCCCGATTTTACCGAAAAACTCCGGGGCAAAGACACGCCGGCAGTTCCCCTATGCGCTTTTGGAAATCGAAGCTGCGGTGAAGCGCTGGAAGAATTGGTCATGCTTTTGGAAAACAACGGCTTTCAGCCGGCAGGAGCCGCCGCCTTTGTCAGCCAACATGCTTTTTCCGAAAAAATCGGCGCTGGGCGGCCCAACACTGACGACCTGGCTCAGATGGAAGATTTCTCTTTTCATCTGGTCAAAAAGCTAAAAACTTCAAAAGCGCTCTCTCCTCTACCGCTTTCCCGCCAACCCCTGGGGCCTTATTACACACCATTAAAAATAGACGGAACCCCTGCGCAGTTTTTAAAAGCCAGACCAGCCACCGATTCAGCCGCTTGCCTGCATTGCGGTCTATGCGCCCAGATTTGCCCCATGGGCGCCATTCATTCCAAAACTTATTTGGCAGAAGGTCTTTGCATCAAATGCCAGGCTTGTGTTCAACGCTGCCCAGCAGGCGCAAAATATTTTGACCACCCCGATTTCCGCTCCCATGTGGCAATGTTGGAAAAAAATTTTCTTCCTCCGGCGAAAAATCGAATTCTTTTTTAAAGCTGTCCTGACCGCATTGAGCGGATGAAAAAGAAAGCGTTTACCTGCAACATGGACGAATTAACTTCATAGATTGATTCAGCCTGAACATAATTTTCCATATTACCTCCCTTTTCTCCAAAGAAAAACCAGTCTCAAGCGCACCGAAAGGGCCTTGGGACTGGTTTTTTGCGCAAGCAATTGCCTGCCGCAGTTATTTTTGCGTAATTGGAGCATCCACCCAGGTGATGGTATACCCGGAGCGTAAAAACCATTGAACGCAGTACCAACACTCCTTTCCAGTAGATGGACTGACCCCTTTGGCCACCCCAACCCCTATGCTGGACCGCTCCTGATCCAACATACCTTGCAGATGGGTTTCTGAAGCAGCCCATTCCTCTACGGCGATCTTTGCCAGATTGCCCCCCTGGTCTTCTTTTAATTGTCGTGAAAGAATACAATGAATATTTTCCGATGTATAGGGACAATCGGTAACGGTAGTTCGCTTGCTGCCATCTGGCCGGACATGAGCATATCCCGAAGTAGCAGCCATTTCCTCCGCCCGCACTTGCGCCGCCTGCATCAACAATAAATCTTCCGCAAGAACCGGAAGTCCATATTCCTTCCGGAGGTCATTGGTCCGTTGGAGAATTTCCTGCCGGACCGCTTCCACATCCACTTGATCTTTTTCAGCGCCGTTTCCAGAAGTGTTATGAGCGTTTTCCAGGTTGGGTTTCGCTAGGGTAGGCGGCAAGCCGTCTGGAATCTCAATCTCCGGTTCTTTTCCAGTATAGGGGGAATGACTGTCTATTTGAACGCCATTTTTCCAATATACGTTAAAGTCCAGCGCTTTTCCAATATCCCGCAATTTTACATAATTATTTCCTGCAATGGTATAGGCGGTCATGACCACCTGACTCCCATCCACAAAGATCGGATGGCTGGAAGGTTCCCCATAAACGCCGTTCGCAGCTTGAGACGCCGCCGCAACGCCGGCAAACAATATTACCCCGGTAACCATGCCTAGCACAAATTGGGTCCATTTCCCAGTCATTGTCCCTCTCCTTTATCAAAAGATCTCAAACGCTAAATATTTTAGTCATGATTCCTGTCCCGCATCCAAAAGCCGCAAGCCAAGCTGCCCACAATCCAATGCAGCTTCTAGCCAGCCTGCTTCTTCCGACCAGACGCCCACCCAAGTGGGCTGTATGGCGCCGGAGGGCAAGCTATCATAACGCACTAGTAGCCATCCATCCCCTGAAGCAAACTCCAAACTGTCAACCTCCGGCAAAGCGGCCAAAGGAACCTCTTGGTCAAAAATCTCAATCTGCCCGTTCTCTGAGT
>CATJIY010000218.1 GCA_949740695.1 uncultured Eubacteriales bacterium | reverse complement strand
TCTTTTGAGCAGAAATCGAGAACCGGCTCCTCAAGAGGAAGCCGAACAAAAGCCCGCTGACGCCCAAACTGCCAGCCCCGCCTCCCCCCAGGCCGCGCCCTCTCAGGTTAGTTCCCTCATGTCCTCGCTTCATCCAGACGCCGCTGTTTCCGCCCAGATCAAATCTGCTTTGGAGGCTGACTTAGCGGAGGAAGACAGTCCGCCGCCTCAGCCGGCTCCTGCCGAACTTCCGCCTCAGGCAGAAACTCCCTCTATTCCGGCGGAAGAAGCCGCCCTTGTCGACCTAGCGGCTCCGGCGGAAGAAGCTTTGTCCAATCTTAACGAAGATACCGCTGCCCAACAGGCTATCACCCAAGGGCTGGAAGAGCTGGAAGCCCAGGAAACCGCAGCCGCCCAACCATCCCCGCAGGTTCCGCAGAACCCGCCCCCTCAGCAGGAAGCTTCCACAGAAATCATTCAGTTCGACGACCCCAATGCCAGCGTGCCCTATGGCGAGTTGGTCTATGTCAACATCATGCAGCAACTTGTGGAAGAAACTGCCCCCAAATATATGCGGCTTTACGGCGTATGCCGCTGCCCTCGCTGCCAAGTGGATGTAAAAGCCCTGGCGCTCTCCGGTCTTCCCTCTAAATATGTGGTCATGCGCAAAGGTGAAATGGTCCCCCGTATCTCGGTGTATGAAGGCCGGTATAGCGCGGCAGTCACCGCCCAGCTGTTGTGGGCCTGTAAACTGGTCACCGAAAAGCCGCACCACGGCCGTTGACTCTCTCCCTTAAGAAAAAACCGGAAGCTTGCAGCTCCGGTCTTTTTCGTGTGTCTAAATTGATATTGAATTTATTCGCGGTAAACCCGCCCGGCGTGGAATCCTTTCCCGGTACATTCTGCTTTATCATCTCGCTAGCATTGCCTTTCCGTTCCCACATTGCTGAAAATTTCCCCGCACAAACCGAATGATACAAAGCCACCGGCTTCCTTCCCCGGCGGCTCGCATTTTTTGCTCTTTTACACGCAATATAGCGCGATACAGGCATATTGCAGGATACTGCCCGCTAGCACAAACAGATGCCAAATAAAGTGCATATATTTGCCTTCCGACTTATAAAACAAAATACCTACCGTATACGACACCCCTCCAGCCACTAGCAGCCACAATCCCGCCGCAGGCAGCGCCGCCGCAATGGTCCGCAAGCCAATCACCACCAGCCAGCCCATTCCAGCGTATAACACCAAAGACAACTTATCAAACCGATTCAGGTCAATGGTATTCAAGGTAATGCCAATAACAGCCAGCACCGAGTTAATCAAAAACATAGACCAGCCCAGTCCGCCTCCCACTACCAATAGGGACAATGGGGTATACGTTCCCAAAATCAACAAAAAAATGGAGCAATGATCCATCACTCGCAGCCGCCGTTTGGCTTTTGGTTGCCGTACGCCATGATAAATGGCCGAGGCCGTATACAGCAATACCAGCGTGAATCCATACAAGCTCAGGCTAAAAGTCGCCTTTGCGGAACCGCTCATAGCCCCTTGAAAAGTCAGGACTGCCGCACCTATGGCCGCCAGCACCGCCCCCACTCCATGGGAAATGGTATTGGCCAGCTCTTCTCCTGCGGACTGCCGCCGAAACGCTCTTTCACTTGCCATTGTTTTCCCTCCATTCACAGCAAAAACACATCATCTAATCCATAATATTAGTATATGCGTTTTTATTAAATATGTCAAGTAATATTTTTGTCAAAATCACGCTTATTATACCGCTATACTTCCCCATTGTTTTCATCATGATTGGTTTTAAAAAAAGAAAGCAGACCTCTGGTCTGCTTTCTCAAGTGTGAAACCCTTCTTTACTGCACAGATTCCGACTGACTGGCTTCTGCCTCCCCCTCTCCTGCATCCTCTTTCTGCGCCTGATAAACGCTAGGGCTGGTAAGCTGCTGCCATAACATATTGGTATTTTCCATGCAAACAAAATACAAGCTGGTAAGCAAATTATTTGGGATTTTCAGCTGCTCTGCCAGCTGGCTGATTTTCTCCCAATCGGCTGCTTCATAACTAAGCACCAACTCATATAGCTGGCCACAAGGGCCGGCTTGGTGCAAAAGCGCCTCCCGTACCTGGTCGCTCAGAGGCACTTCCGCCAGGATATCCTCCATCGGTGCGTCAATCAGATAATTTAATGTGGAAAACATTCCCATTAAATAAGCTTCCGCTTTCGGAATATCCACACCCTTAGCGCAATTTACCAATTCACTGCAAAAATTCGCCCGCATGAAGGATTTCTTCAAAAATTCCTCAGAGCCTTCTTCCAACTGGTTCTCCGCGTTGCTGGCGCTAAGCAAATAAATCCACTGCTTGAGCTGACCCATACCCAAGGTGACAATCGCCTGATGAATGGTGGTAGCCGGCTTTCTCAAGGCATAATACACCGAGT
>CATJIY010000217.1 GCA_949740695.1 uncultured Eubacteriales bacterium | reverse complement strand
GTATCTCTGGTTTTGCCATCAAAACGGTTTATTATTTCACCATTTCTGATAAGCTCCGCCGCATGGCAGATGCCGCCGGCGTGCCGGTCTTTACCTTTCATACCACCTCTATGGAGGATATCATCATCGCGGTCAGCGATTTGATGAAGGAAAAAGCCCGCCAAGCTGCCCAATCCAATCTACTAGATCAACTTCTGCGAACTAAGCTGGAAGAAAGCGCGGTAAGCGCCCTTGCCCACCAGCTGGATGATCATCTGGGTCCCTGGTGCGCCACGGCCTATGCGACTTTCCGGCAGCAAAGTCCTTATCCTCGCCTCCCCTCCCGACGGGCAATCTCCAATCTCAAACTGGACCAACAAGGTTTTTATTGTACAATGTTTATTTATCGCGGCGGCATTTTACTGTTGCTAACTTGCCCAGTTCTTCTGGAGGAAGAAGCTTATCCATCGTTGCTGCTGTCCAAATTAGAAGGACTGGGCCTGTCTCTTGCTGGCTGCCAGGTAGGACTGGGACTGCCTGGGGCCACCCATCGCCAGTTAGATGCCTGTATCAGTCAAAGCCTGCAAGCCAATCGTCTCTGCCGCCTGCAAAACAAGGATTATCTGGAGTACCGTCAGCTGGGCGTCTACCGGTATCTGCTGCCCCTGATTGAATCTCCCGGCTGTTTAGAGGATTGCCGCAGCAGGATGGAGCGCTTGCGCCGGTATGACCGAAATCACGCCGCCGCGCTTACCAGCACCTTGGAAACCTTTGTACGCTGCCGGGGAGACGTGAACCAAACTGCCGCCGCTTTGTATCAACACCCCAATACTGTGCGCTATCGCATGAAAAAAATCCGCCAGCTTTGGGAAGAACCGGAGGACTTTGACCAACTGGCCTTTTTTTGCATCCAGCTGTGCCAGCTGGAAAACGCTCTGCGGAGCAACGGTCTGACCGCTGCTCCGCCACCAGTAGAATCTATTGAATAGGAGCACGTTGATGAAATCTTTTTATGTATCCGACTTGGATGGGACTCTTTTGCGAAGCGACGCCACCCTTTCTCCTTATACCAGTCAAACCATCAATCGCCTAGTAGAAAGAGGGATGCTTTTTTCCTATGCCACCGCAAGATCCTATGTAACAGCCACTAAGGCGACTCAGGACATTCGCTGTCAAATCCCCCTGATTGTTTATAACGGAGCTTTGGTGATTGATAACGCCACTGGAAAAATTTTGTTATCCAACTTTTTAGAGGACGCGCCCGGCTTGCTGGACTATTTACTGAACTGTCAAGTTTATCCCATTGTTTATGCCTATCTTGACGGCATAGAATATTTTTCTTATCTAAAGCACCGCTGTACGCCGGAAATGCAGTCATTCCTAAATTCCCGCAAAGGAGACCCTCGGGACCGGCCAGTGGACAGCTTCAGCGCCCTCTGTCAAGGGGAAATCTTTTACATCACCTGCATTGACGCTCCGCACAAACTGGAACCGATTTACCGAGCCTATCAAAACCGGTATCACTGCATCTATCAACAGGATTTTTATACTGGAGCCCAGTGGCTGGAAATACTTTCGCTCAAAGCCTCCAAGGCCAAAGCCATTGCTCACCTAAAGCCTCTGCTGAATTATGATCGCCTGATCGTCTTTGGCGATGGAAAAAACGACATTGACATGTTCCAGCTGGCCAACGAAAGCTATGCCGTCCAAAACGCCCATGAAGAACTGAAACAACTGGCCACCGCCATCATTGGCAGCAACGACGAAGACGGGGTCGCCCGTTGGTTAGAGAAAAACGGTTAGGAGGCCGCTTTATGAAACAACCATCCATGATTCTGTTTGACTATGGCCAAACGCTGGCAGACGAGGCGCCCTTTGATGGAGAAGCCGGTACTGCGGCAGTATTGCAATACGCCACTCGAAACAAATACCGGCTCACCGCCCGGCAAGTGCAGGCCCATGCCGATAAACTCAACCAAGAAATGGGACGTTTCGACCCCAAGCGCCGCCACATGTTTCTGCTGGAAGTTCCCAATCATATGTTCACCGCTTATTTATATCAGTCGCTGGGAATTACGCTCGCTCTTTCTCCAGAGCAAATTGACGCCATCTTTTGGGACGCCGCCTCCCCAGCAAAGCCCACTTCCGGCATAGAACATTTTCTGTCTTTTCTTCAAACAAAAGGTATTCGCACCGGGGTCATCAGCAATATCCCCTATGCTGGGTCAGTAGTGAAAGCGAGAATCCGAAAGCTACTGCCCAACCACCGTTTTGAATGGATCCTCACCACCAGCGAATATCTCTACCGCAAGCCTCATCCTCGCATTTTCCAGTTGGCGTTGGAAAAAGCTGAACTGCCGCCCAATCAGGTATGGTACGTGGGGGATCAGTATCCATGCGATATGACAGGCGCTCAAAATGCCGGATTGTTTCCGGTGTGGTATACCGGCGCGCTTCATTGCATGGAAGAGGTTCATCCGGAAACATTGACCGTTTCTAGCTGGACAGAATTACAGCATCTTTTAACAGAAACAGCTTAGAGCAGAGCACTCCGTTCTCGTTTCCTTTTCTAATGATGTCCAGAAATCTGCTCTCGCATTGCAAAAACCGGGGCCGGGAAATTCCCGGCCCCGGTTTTACACTTCTTGATTGACTACCTGATACACAAACCCCATATCCAGTCCCCGCCGTAC
>CATJIY010000216.1 GCA_949740695.1 uncultured Eubacteriales bacterium | reverse complement strand
CATCAACATTGTCGCCAAGCGCCCTGAAGAATCCAGCAAGGGCATCATCCTCTGCGGTATCGTTGAGTTCTACGCCATTCTTTCGCTGCTGGCCACCATCCTGCTGCTGATGAACGCCCTGTAAGAAACGGGGGTTTTTCATGAACGGACTGGAAAAAATCATCGGGCGTATCCAGACGGACACCCAGACCGAGCTGGCCCAGCTCCGCAAGACTGCTGAAGAAAAGGCCGCCGGCATCCGTGCCCAGGCAGAGGAGGCCGCTGCCCAGCGGCTTGCTGCGGGACGAGCTCAAAATCAAGCCGCCGCGGCCAGCCATAAGGCCAGACTGCTCAGCGCCGCTAATATGGAGGCCCGGCAGCAAGTGCTGAACGTTAAACAAACCTGTATCGACCAGGTGTTTGCTCAGGCAAAAGCCCGACTGGATGAACTTCCCCAGGCGGAATACGCTGAATTTTTAGCAAAATGGACGGCTCAAGCCGCCGAAACCGGCAAAGAAGAGCTGATTTTCGCCCCTCAGCATCGAGCCTCTATTGGCCGGCAGGTGGTAGACAAGGCTAATCAGCTTCGACCGGGCGCCTCCTTTACCCTGGCGGAAGAAACCCGTGAAATCGACGGGGTGATCCTGCGCTGGGGCAGTGTGGAGATCAACGGCAGCATCTCGGCCCGGATGACTCTTTTGCGGGAGCAGTTGGCCGCCGAGGTTGCCAACACCCTGTTTTCCTGATCTCATCATTTGAAAGGAGGGGTATTTTTGGCAAAAAAACTAAAAAAGGAACAATACCTCTGTGTTTCCGCCTATGTTCGGGCGTTAGAGCCGCAACTTCTGACCGGAACGGATCTTTCCCGAATGATCGACGCTGACAGTGATAGCGAAGCAATTCGTATCCTTACCGAACATGGCTACCCGGAAATGTCGGCCAATATGACGTCGCTGGAGGATTCCCTTCGCTCCGCTCGAGATACTGCGCTAGAGTCGCTGGCGGCTTTTCTGCCAGATCAAAGCATCCTGGACTTTTTCCGGCTGCGTTATGATTATCACAACGCCAAAGTTGCCCTCAAAGCGCTGTGGACTGGCGAAGACGCCCACCGGCTGCTGATGAGCGGCGGACGGTTGGAGGAGCGGGCCCTTTACCAGCAGTTACAAGCCAGCGAGGATGAAACGCTGCCCCAGCCTTTGCAGGATACTGTCGTTCAGGCTCGAGAAACGGTAGGCGCTACCGGCGATCCCCAAAAAGGAGATTTTTTGTTGGATCGGGCCTATTTTGCCGAACAGAACAGTTTGGCGGAGCAAACAAAAAGCCCATTTTTAATGGAATACTCTAAGCTGCTTACTGATATTGCCAATCTGCAATCGCTAGTGCGCGTGCTTCGCATGAAAAAAGATGTTCTGCTGCTGTCCGAGGTGCTTTTCCCCGGCGGAACCCTAGCGGTAGATACTTTGCAGGAAGCCGCATATAACGGCAACATTGCCGATACCTATGCTGCCACTTCGCTGGAAAATGCCGCCGCTCTTGGCGCCGCAGCGGTCGAAGGAGGAAGCCTGACCGCTTTTGAGCGCGCCTGTGACGATGCTGTAACCCATTTTTTACAGACCGCCATACTGATTCCTTATGGTCTGGAGCCAGTGTTGGCCTATCTGGCCGCCCGGGAGCAGGAGCAGCGCAACGTGCGTATTGTTATGAGCGGCCGGCTTGCCGGCCTACCGGCGGATACCATTCGGGAAAGGATGCGTGAAACCTATGTCTAAGATCGCGGTATTGGGCGACAGGGACAGCGTTTTGGGATTTCGCGCCCTGGGACTGGATGTGATTTTTGCCGACCAAAAGGAGGAGGCGGTGCGTGAGCTGCACCGGCTGGCCCGGGAGGAATACGCCATTATTTATATCACAGAGGATTTGGCTCGAACCATGATGGCTGAAATAGAGCACTACCAGCACGCTCCTTCTCCGGCGGTAATTTTAATTCCTGGACGGGGCGGAAGCCTGGGCGTGGCCCAGCGGGCGCTGAAGAGCGCGGTGGAGCGCGCTGTCGGCGCTGACATCTCTTGATGAAGGGAGCTATTTAATGAGCGGAAAAATTGTAAAAGTCTCCGGACCGCTGGTGGTCGCCGAAGGTCTGGAGCATGCCAATATGGCCGACGTGGTCCGCGTGGGTAACCAGCGGCTCATCGGAGAAATTTTGAATATGACGGGAGGCCGGGCCTCCATCCAGGTTTATGAAGAAACTTCCGGTCTTGGCCCGGGCGCTCAAGTGGAAACCACCGGCGCGCCGTTAAGCGTAGAACTTGGCCCCGGTCTGATCGAAAATATTTATGACGGTATCCAGCGCCCGCTGGAGGAAATCATGAAAAAATCCGGCACTAACTTGGCCCGCGGCGTGGAAGTTCCCGCACTGGACCCGGATAAAAAATGGCATTTTGTTCCGGTGGCCAAAGCCGGCGATAAGGTCACTGGCGGCGATATCCTTGGCACCGTTCAGGAAACGCCAGTTGTCCTGCATAAAATCATGGTCCCCGTCAAACTTTCCGGCAAAGTTGCCTCGGTAAGCCCGGAGGGCGACTACACCATTCGAGAGGTCATCGCCCATCTCACCGATGAAAAAGGCGAGGACCACCCCCTGACTATGGTACAGAAATGGCCGGTGAAGGTTGCTATGACCAATTATAAGGAAAAGCCCCGT
>CATJIY010000215.1 GCA_949740695.1 uncultured Eubacteriales bacterium | reverse complement strand
GGCGTCGCCTTGCGGCGTTTGCCGTCAGGTGATGATGGAGTTTTGCCGCCCGGAGAGCTTCCAGATTGTGATGGCTAGCTCTCCGGAAGATTATTGGGTCGCCACCTTGAAGGAACTGTTACCGGATGGATTTGGTCCCAATAATCTGGAATGAAAACAGGTTTGGTTTTTGTGAAATTTATGACTGCTGGATAGATAACGCCGCCGCTGCAAAGTTGAGCAGAGGCGGCGTTTGATTGGAAAGTCCATGGCGGTCAGTATTTTTGATAAAAGATCAAGGTCATTTTATCGTTTATGACTTGGGTGTTCCCAGTTTTGCGGTAACCGAGCTTTTCATACAGATGGCAGCTGCCTTTTTCCTGCAAGATGGTATCCAACATCCAGTTTGTATCCCCATGAAGGCGCTGGACTGCTAAAATAGCCTTTTGCGCCAAACCACGGTTCCGAAATTGGGGTAGGATAAAAAGAGGAGAGATACGTTTGGGCTTGGAATTTCCTTGGTCTACCACCCGAATGGCCCCGGCTTGCCGCCCATCAGCCAAAATAAAATAAAAATAGGTAGACGTTTGACCCAGGCGGGCAATGGTTTTTTCCAGCGGTTCGTTTCCTGGATTGGTGTCAAAATCTTGGTAGTTTTCCAACAGTTCGCGAAAAGCTTCTGTCTGCATGGCATGCAGTTGGCTGGCGTCTGTTATATTGGCCCGGATTAGAGAAAATTCCATCTGGTAGTCCTTTCTAACGGTTATACCCCGGCCCAAACGAACCAGATAAATAGATAACCTACGGTTACTGCTGCCAGGGTAAAGGGAACGCCAATCTTTAAAAAGTCCAAAGTTTTAACCGGATGCCCCTCTTTTTGCAGGATGGAAATGGTAGCGATATTGGCCGAAGCGCCAATTGGGGTTAAGTTGCCGCCTAAGGTCGCTCCAGTGAGCAGGCCGTAATACAGCACATAGGGGCTACATCCCATCATGGAAGCAATGCCGGTGACTACCGGCAACATTGTCGCCACATAGGGGATGTTATCAATAAAAGCGCTCATTAGTACCGAGCCCCAAACAATTAAGGTATAGGTGACAAATAGATTCCCTCCGCCCATCTTGACAAACAATTGGGCCACATCGTCAATCACTCCTGCCTGGCTCAAGCTCTGGATCACCACAAACAAACTTCCTAGCAACAGCAGAGTGGGATAGTCGATTTCTTTTAAAGTGGCTTTCACTTGAGAAAACCCATGATTCTTCACTGAGCTGTGAATCATTCCGATCAGGAAAATTCCCATACAAATGTATCCGTTGATATTTTTGGGGGTATTGGGAGCGAAAGATGCAGCAATCAGTAAACCTACTGTCGCCAACAACAGCCAGGTAGGAAAGTAATCCTCCACTGGCGTCAATTCAGCAATCCGTACCGGACTGCGATGCCTGCGGAAAAATAGCATAATTACCGGGATAGTGGCCAGCGCGCCCAATTCCACTGCCCAAAAGATGCCGGGGCGGCCCTTCATAAACAGAAAATCCAGGAAATTCATTTCAGCGTAGCCGCCTAGCATAATCGAAGTGGTGTCCCCTACTAACGTGGCAGCCCCTTGCAAATTAGAGGATACAGAAATGCAAATTAACATAATCACCGGTGAAAGCTTCAGCCGCCGGCACACCGCCAACCCTACTGGCGCTAACATCAGCACAGTGGCTACATTATCTACAAAAGCGGACACCACGCCGGCAAAGGCCGACATAGCCACCACTGCCCACATTACGTTGGGGGTCTTTTTCAGTAAAAGATCGGCCAGACGATTGGGCATTTTGGACTCAATAAATAAAAATACCGTTCCCATAGTTCCTGCAAGCATCATTAGAACGTTCCAGTCGATTGCGGACCAGATTTGTCCTATCGGCATGATGCCTAGGGCTACATAGAGGGCGGCTGAGATCAAAGCTATATAAGGCCGCTTATTGGCCAGGGCGATCATCAGCACGTAGGTGACCAGGAATAGTACAAGAGCAATGGTTTTCATAAAAAATACTCCTTTCTGATTTCTGGCAAGAAAAAAAGACTTTCCCGCCAAATGCGGCAAAAGTCTCGTTCCTTACGGCACAATCCGGTGAAAAAATCACGAGATGACGAACTGTGCCACACGCACCAGCATGCAAACTACTCCCTATTGCAACGTTAGTATACCCGATTTTCCGCCAGATTGTCAAGCGAAAGTCAAAAATATTTTTTGCATATTTTGTGCGGTTACAATAAGACATGGTTTGCGTTGCGTCCCTTTGGGTATTATCTTTTTCTTTGTCTTGCGGTTTCAAAAAAGTTTGCCCAAAAATCACGGCGATTTTTCGCCGTTAACATTTCTGACAATTGACTTCTCAGAAATCTAAATAAAAGAAAATCCTGAAAGACCGACCGGTTGTGGCAGATTGCCGGGGAATTTGGCTGAAAGGCAGCCAGCTCGTTGAATAGCTTCGCTCTCTTTTGGTCGCTCAGACGGCTGTGGCAGATATACAGCTGGATACGGGGGAGATAGCCGTAACAATCCGGGGCGGCAAAGCCGCCTCGGCAATCGTCCCGGACGTAGGTCGG
>CATJIY010000214.1 GCA_949740695.1 uncultured Eubacteriales bacterium | reverse complement strand
GGCAAAGGGACTTTACATATGGAACAATGCGGCTTGCTGGCTTATGCCCATGGAGCTTATTTTTCCCTGGGAAAGCAGCTGGGGACCTTTGGCTTTTCGGTGCGGAAAAAGCCCGCGAAGGCCAAGCCCCGCCGCTGGTGAGCCGGTGATTGTTTGACAAAATAACGCGGCCTTTCCCAATCGGGAAAGGCCGCGTTTTCGCGTTTGATTCAGCCCTTGCTGCGGCAGACCACCCGGGTCTGGACAGTCAGACTTTCGCGGCCATACTCGCAGGAATTGCAGGTATCAATTAAGTGTATGACACGCTCCTGGTATTTGTCCTGAATTCGAGCATCTCCATGGGCACAGGGAATATAATATTGGGTGCGCCATTTTCCATGGGTGGTATCCGAGTGGTAGACGCTTCCTGTAAGGCAGAGGGGACAAGGACCGGCGGGGAGAGCTTCCGATTCCTTTGCAGAGATGGTTCCCAGGCAAAGAGAGGGCAGCATGACGCAGAGGGCTGCTAGAGAAATAATTTCTTTAATCATGGCGTAACCTCCAATTTAAAATGATAAAATCCCCTTTTCCCCTGGTGGGAAAAGGGGGGCGATTTATAAACTTAACCGTTGCTCATGCAGACCACTCGAGATTGGGTAGAATGTTGTTCATAAGAATAATCACAAGAATTACATTCATAGATACGGGTTGCGGTACGCTCTTGATATTTATCATTGATTCGAGTATCTCCATGCGAGCAGGGAACGTAATATTGAGTACGCCATGCCCCATAGGTAGTGTGGGAATAGCTGACTCTACCATTAGGGCAAACTTCACAAGCTTCATAACGCATGGGTTCAATTGTTGGCTTATTTGTATCTTTCGCAAAGGATGCAGTTACACACAGGGAGAGGACCACAGCACAGATAAACAGAATGGAAATGATTTTTTCATTTTTGGACCTCCTAATTATGTTTTACCACTTGCAAGTAGATTGGTTTAATTATATAACAAGCTAACAAATTTGTCAATATAATTTTAGGTTTTTGAACAAATATTCTGAATAAATCCTGAAAGATCATTTTTTTATTTTTCTTTTTTACTGGTGGAAAGCGCAAAACAGCACCGTCTTTTACGCTTTCTTAACAATTTGGTCATGAAAGGTGATTGTTTTGGATAGATCTTCCTGATACAATCAAGGCCATTGTGGTGAAAAAACAGTCCTTTTGCCGAAGGACCAAAAGGAGGAAATCCATGTTCAAATTGCTTGGACGAATGCGGAAACAGGAACGGCTGCTGACAGCGGTATGTATCCTGTTGGTGTTGGGTCAAATTTGGTTTGACCTGGCCTTGCCCGATTACATGAAGGACTTAACCATACTGATTCAGACCCCTGGCAGCACGCCAGGAGCGGTATGGCAGGTAGGAGCAAAGATGCTGGGCTGCGCTCTGGGCAGTATGGCGCTGGCGGTGGCTTGCGGCTATTTTGCCAGTCAGGTGGCGGCAGGGTTGGGGTTTGTTTTGCGCCAGGAGCTGTTTGAGAAAACGGCCGGCTTTGATAAAGCGGCCATGAACCGGTTTTCTGTTCCGAGTCTGGTGATTCGTACTACCAATGACGTGACCCAGGTGCAGATGGTGCTGGCCATTGGTTTGCAGGTGATGGTTCGGGCGCCGGTTATGGCGGTTTGGGCTGTGATTAAAATTGTCAACAAAAGCTGGCAGCTGTCCCTGTTGACGGCCGCTTTTGTGATGGGAATTTTAACGGTGATGTTGATAACCATGGTAATTTTGCTGCCCCGGTTTAAACGAGTGCAGCGCTTGGTAGACGATATCAACCGGATCGCCCGGGAAAACCTTTCGGGTATCAGCGTGGTGCATGCCTTTAATGCGGAGGAGTATCAGCTGGAGAAATTTCAAAAAGCCAACGGCCAGTTGACCAACACGCAGTTGTTTAACCAACGGATGTTTGCTGGCATGATGCCCTTGGTGAATCTGGCGATCAACGGTCTGACCCTGGGAATCTATTGGATGGGAGCCGGATTGATTCAGCAGATTTCGTCGGGGGACGTGATGGGACGGCTGGCGTTGTTTGGCGACGTGGTTACTTTCTCTACTTACGCCACTTATGTGGTAATGTCGTTAATGATGGTGGTGATGATCTTTATGTTCCTGCCGGCGGCTCAGGTATCTGCAGGACGTATTCGGGAAGTGCTGGAAGCTGATGGACAGGTGAAGAGCGGCCCGGCCAAGCAGGGCAGTGAGGTTGGAACGGTAGAGTTTCGGAATGTGTCCTTTCGTTATCCCGACGGAGGGAGCGATGTGCTGGAAAACATTAGTTTCCGAGTGAATCAAGGGGATACGGTAGCCATTATCGGCGCAACTGGTTGCGGTAAGACTACTCTGGTGAGCCTGGCCGCCCGGCTTTATGACGCTACCTCTGGACAAGTGTTTGTTGATGGTCGGGATGTGCGGGAATACGATTTTGACTCCTTATATAATAAGGTGGGGTATGTAACCCAGCGGGCGGTGCTTTTTTCCGGAACGGTGAAAAGCAATCTGAGCTTTGGCGAGAGTACTGCGCAGGTCGCCGATGAAGATTGCTGGCGGGCCCTTCGGCTGGCTTGCGCGGAGGATTTTGTGGATCATCTGCCCGATAAGCTGGAAGGGCGGCTGGATCAGGGCGGAAAAAACCTTTCCGGCGGACAAAAGCAGCGGTTG
>CATJIY010000213.1 GCA_949740695.1 uncultured Eubacteriales bacterium | reverse complement strand
GTGCTGTTGATTTTTTCCCTCTGGATGGTTACCGGAAAAAGTTGGATGGCAATGCTGATAGGAGGTTTTGTCAGCATGGGGTTTCCTGCCGCCAGCTATTATTTGTTGCGCTTTCGGGATGAACCCATGCGCCCCGGTCTGCTGCGGTATTTGCGGGAGGGGTTTGCCATTTCTTCGGAAGCGCGTTATGATTTGACGCCTGACGGCCGGCTCTGGGGCGCGGTGGCGGTGCTGATTATGAGCTGTTTGCTGCTGGCGGCGCTGGCTAGGGGAAGGGCGAAGCTTCGGGTGCGATTACCCTTGGTTTGGCTGCCGGTGATTGCGGCTTTGCTGCTGGAGCCGGCTTACCGGAATGGGAATCGCTATCAGACTTTGGGCGATACCAGCTTGATTCAGCGGTACTCGGCTTCGCAGCAGTATGTGATTCGAGGATTTTGGTATCCCTTTCTTCATGAGCTGCTGGGAGAAACGGGGGAACCCTTAGACCGGCAGCATGCCCGTTTTCTGTTAGACTGCTATGCCGACGCGGATATTCCTGAAGAACAGAAAGTGGATGTGTTGATTCTTCAACGGGAAGGGTATGCTGATTTTTCGGTATTTGATATTCCAAAGATGGATTGGAGCGGTTATGACCTGTATCACCAGCTGCAAGCGGAAAGTTATACCGGCCGGTTGATTACCAATACCTTTTCTGGCGGTACGATTACTACCGAGCGGGCGGTGCTTACCGGTCAATGGAACGCCGAAGAAGTGGATGGGAAAACCAATAGTTACGTCTGGTATCTGAAAAATCAGGGCTATTTTACGGAGGGATGCCATCCTTGCTACCAATGGTTTTATGACCGTCAAACGGTTAATCCGCTGCTGGGCTTTGACCGGTATTTTTTCAGCGAAGATACCTTTTCCGCGCTTTCTGGGGAAGTCACTGCCAATGACGATATTCTGCTGCCAGTGGTGTGGGATAAGTATCAGGCAAGCGAATCTCCGTATTTTGGATTTACGGTGACCTATCAGGGGCATGGTCCCTATCCTGGCGATTATGTTCGTTGGGAGGGGGCCAGCTATGCCGATGAAGTGTTGTCCGGACCTTCGGCGGTGGTGATGAACAACTATTTGGGAAGTCTCCATGCCAGTGATGTGGCGTTGATGGAGCTGGTAGAGCGTTTGCGGCAAACTGCCCGGCCGGCGGTGTTGGTGGTCTATGGCGATCATAAGCCCTGGCTGGGGGATGGGGCCTCCATCTATCGGGAGCTGGGGATCAATCTGGATCTTTCCACTGAGGAGGGATTTTACAATTATTTTTCCACGGAATATTTGATTTGGGCGAATCCCGCCGCGCAGGAAAAGCTTGGGCGAGGGTTGGCTGGTCAGGGACCCGATATTTCTCCCTGTTATTTAATGAACCTGTTGTATCATCAGTTGGGGTGGCAGGGCAGCGGTTTTGCGCAGCTGATGAACGACTATTTTCAGGTGATGCCGGTGGTAAATGTTACTGGCCGGTATGTGATTGATCAAAGGCTGGTTGCGGAAATCCCTCAAAAGTGGGAGCAAGTGGTAGGGGATTTTTTTCTGGTGCAGCAGATGTGGAAGGAGCCTTTGGAATAACCACGGTATTTTTTTATTGGTTGGATTGCGGCGGGGCAAATTCTGAGGTGAAGCGCTGGTCGCTTCACCTCAATAGGTTCCACGCTGCGGCGAACCGGAGGAGAATTTCTCGGTATCGCAGCCCGGCATAGTGGATAAACCGAAAGTTATCCATTGTAATGATATCGTACTTCTTTGCCAAGTTTTTCAGCGTACGCAATTTCTTTTTTTACCGATTCTCCAATATAACCATCCATATTAACAACATAGATACCGTCGCTCAAATCAATTTTTCTGTAGTGAGCGTCTGCGAGTCGTGAAAGCTCCTCGTCAGTTGGAACAACATCATCTTCACAATAAACGCATTGCAGTATGTTATATCCTTTACGAGTTTCAAGCGCATAAGCCAATTTTTTCATGTCTTTCGCAAAGCGCATGCTTCCACAAATCGTATAGGTTTTCATCGAATCATCTCCAAAGATCCCGATTTATCAAATTGTTCAATGTCGTGATTTTACCATAAGCATACACACAATACAATTCCTGTTTTTTAAAAGAGGCGGACTGATGCGGTTCGCTTTTTTCCTGTGGTGGAGAAGAGCGTAAAGCCTCTGCCAGTTTGGAGAGAAAGGGGATAACCTTGGCGGAAAAGCCGGTGAGATAAAAAATCTTTTTTTGAACTGGGAATCATCAAAGCCGATGATTTTTGCTGGAAACAGGAAATGAATCAAAATTATATTTTCTTTATCGTTTATAATGCAAAAAACGCTGCCAAAACTACCATGGAAAGGCATAAAGCAGTATTTCCCAAAAAACGCCAACACTCTTCGGCAGTATTTTTGATTTCTCGATGGTATTCTGGAGATAAGGCCAAAGTTGAAAAGCGCAATTGTTGAATTTTGCTCAAAACGCTGCCGGAGGCGAAACACGAGAAAGGACGGTTAGGAGGGTTCATTTCTTTGCCGGAGGAAGTAGCGGGCGGTCAAGGATCGGCGGCTTTCAACCAGGCCAGGCTCCAGAACTTTCCGCAGGATGGTTTGGGGTCTGACAGGGGACAGGCCTTATTTGCCTTTTGCGGAGGGGAATGGAGAAGATTTCTGTGAAAAAGGATGTGGTGCCTATG
>CATJIY010000212.1 GCA_949740695.1 uncultured Eubacteriales bacterium | reverse complement strand
GTATCCTGGATATTATGCGGAAGGAAGGCAAGACCATCGTCTTTATCTCCCACCGGCTGAAAGAGGTTATGCAGATCAGTGACCGGATCAGCGTGATGCGCGGAGGGAAATATATTACCACCGTCAACAAGCAGGATACCAACGTGGACGAGCTGGCCCGGCTGATGGTGGGGCGCGAGGTATTTTTGAACATGGAGCGTACTCCCGCGAAGGGCGGCGACGTGGTCCTAGATGTGCGGGATATCTATGTCCCCTCTGAGCGGGAGCTGTCTAAAATTCGCGGAATCAGTTTCCAGATTCGGAAGGGCGAGGTACTGGGCGTAGCCGGTGTGGACGGCAACGGTCAGAGCGAGCTGGGCGAGGCCATCGCCGGGCTGCGTAAGGTAGAGCAGGGACAGATCTTTCTCGATGGCCGCAATATCACCAACCAGTCGCCCCTGCAAATCCGCTCGGCGGGGCTGGCCCATATCCCGGAAGATCGCAACAACCGCGGACTGAACCGGACGCATACCTTTGCGGATAATATGTTGGCCACCGAGATTCGTGACCGCCCTTACTCCAGCTTCGGCATTATCCACTCCAAGGCCATCATGGCGGAGGCCAGGGCGCGGGCAGAGCATTTCGACATTCGTCCGCGGGATCCGTCCAATATTGCGGGAAGCCTGTCCGGCGGCAATGCACAGAAAATCGTGGTTGCCCGGGAGCTTGGGGCCACAGGAAAGAAATTTTTGATTGCCGCGCAGCCGACCCGGGGCATCGATATTGGCAATATCGAGGGAATTCGCAAGATGATTGACGAGGCCAAGACGCAGGGTGTCGCAGTCCTCTTGATCTCAGCTGATCTGGACGAAATTCTGTCGCTGTCCGACCGCATTATTGTTCTATTTGAGGGGAAAATCACCGGCGAACTGGTCAACGACGGGAATATTGACGAGGGTGAGCTGGGACTGCTTATGATGGGGGGGACCAAGTAGGTATGCTGAAGCCAAAATCAGAAAATTGTGAGGGCATAATACGGATTGCGATCGCCTTTCTTGTCTCGATTATTGCTTTCGCGGCGATCATCGCGCTTTGCGGCCATGATCCGTCGAGCGCTTTTTACCAGATGATTCGGGGGGCTTTCGCGGGGAAGTTTAACTTTGGATCAACCATTGAGGACTTTATTCTGATCCTTATCGTTGGCTCTGGATACAGCTTAACGAGGCGCATCGGTTATTTCAACATCGGGCTGGAAGGATGTCTCTATGTGGGCGCCATGTTTTCCTGCGCGGCGGGATTTCTCCTCCCGGAACTGCCGAGTATCGTTATTATTCCCGTCTGCCTGCTGGTCAGTATGCTGGCCGGCGCAATCTGGGCCTCTATCGGCGGAGCGTTAAAGGCCTTTTTCGATGTGAATGAGGCGTGTGTCACCATCATGCTCAACTATGTGGCTATCGCGCTGACCGACTATTTGCTCAATAACCCCTGGTCAGCCCACAGCGCGGCACCAGAGACACCGCATGTGCAGCCCAACGCCATGCTTCCGAAGTTGCCTCTGCAGCCCAGCCGCGCGAGCGCTGCAATTTTTATTGCCTTCGCTGTCTATGCTTTTGTCTATTTTTTGACTCATCGGACGACCTTTGGCTTTAAGTTCCGGCATGTGGCGGATAACCCCGGCTTTTGTGATGCCGTGGGCATCAAATCCAAGTGGGTATTGCTGGCTACTGTTATGCTGAGCGGAGCTTTTGGAGGACTAGCCGGCGGCTGCGAGATCCTCGGGGTTTACGGGAATTTTATTCAGAATTTCTCCATTAACTCAGCTTTTAATGGTATTATTGCCTGCCTGCTGGTAAAGAACAACTTGAAACTGCTTCCCCTGTCCGCGCTTTTTATCGCTTTTACCCGGACTGGCGGTAATGGGATGGAATACTACACCGGTGTTCCCAGCGCGCTGGTGGATACGGTTGTGCCCATTCTGATCCTGTTTGTCGCTATGGACCGGATGTTTGACTACAAAAAACTGCTGAAGTTCGTTTCCCGCAAAAAGGACCAGGCTGAGAGTCCAAGCGTATAAACAGGAGGTGGAGTAAATGGCAATTTTTGCGGATGTTTTTAGTAAGGTTTTTACTTACTCCCTGTTCCACGATATGGTGTCAGCTTCGGTTCCCATTGTTTTGGCGTGCATGTGCGCTGTTGTCAGCCGCCAAGTGGACATCGTCAATATCGCGGCGGAAGGCATCATCATGTTTGGAAGTTTTTTCGCTGTGACCGTCAGCTATTTTACTGGAAGTTGGGCGCTGGGCGTACTGACCGCTATGCTGCTGGGCGTGCTGCTCTCCGCGTTTATGGGTCTGGCCTACCTGAAATATGATGTGAATATTTTTGTTTTGGGCCTGTGTATCAACATGCTAGGAGCGGCTTGCACACGATTCCTCCTGCAAATTATCTTTAATACATCCGGCAATCTAGTCAGCGAGCGGATTATTCCTATTCCTAAAGTGAATCTGCCCTTCTTATCTAATCATCCTGTTTTCAAGAGCCTGTTCAGCGGGTACACAATCACTGAGTTGCTGATCATTCCGCTTGTGCTCCTGCTCTGGTTCCTCCTTTACAAGTCTACCTGGGGACTGCGGCTGCGGGCCGTTGGGCTGAATGAAATGGCGGCGTTTACCTCCGGGATCGACATTAACCGGAAGAAACTGGACGCACTGCTGATCTCCGGCGCTTTTGCCGGCCTGGCCG
>CATJIY010000211.1 GCA_949740695.1 uncultured Eubacteriales bacterium | reverse complement strand
TGGCGGCGGCAGGGCTGATGTGCGGGTTGATTCTTAGCCTTTGCGGCAAGGGAAGCCGCCGAGAGGTGCTGCGGTTTGGCTGTGCCTGCCTAATGACCGTTATGTTGCTGACCTTACTGCGGCAGGCCAAGCTGCCCTGGGGAGATTTGAGCCTTTATGAGCAGCAGCTTGCGCTGGAAGTGGAACAAGCGCAAAAGGAATACCGCCAAGCCCTGTTGGCGGAAACTGAGCGGAATCTGGCCCGAGCGATCGAAGAACAGGCGGCTGCTTTGGGTTTGACATGCCGGGCAGAAGTGGTTTGCGCCGCCGACGCCCAGGGAAAAGTCACCGCTCAGTGGGCGGTGCTTACCTTAGGGCCGGGGGAGAGTTCCAAGGCTGCCCCTTTGCGGGATTGGACGGTTGCACAGTTGGGTTTGATCAAAGAACAAGTGTTGGTGGAAGAGGAGGCTGGATAAACAAGATGAAACCTGAGTTTTGGGCCGGGATACCGGCATATTTGCAGCGGTTGTTTGATAAGTATAAGTACGTCCTGCTGGTTTGTCTGGCGGGGGTGGTGCTGTTGCTTTGGCCCCAGAAGGAGGAGGAGCAGCCTGCCGAACCCCTTCCACTGGCGGGAGAGCAGTCCGACCAAGAGCTGGAGCTGCGAATTCAAGAGCTGTTGGAATCCATGGAGGGGGTGGGGCAGGCCAAGGTGGTACTTACGCGAGAAAACGACGGAGAAACCGACTACGTCTATGACCAAACCAATTCAGCCAGCCGCACCGAGTCGGGAGGCAGCAGCAGCCGGCAGAGCCAGCTGGCCACTCTTTCGGAAGGCGGCGGTCAGGCTCCAGTGGAGTTGCGCCGGCGGGCGCCCTCCTACCGGGGTGCGGTGGTGGTGTGCCAGGGCGGAGGAAGCGCGTCTGTGCGGTTGGCAGTGACTCAGGCGGTGCAGTCTTTGACTGGTCTTCCGGCCGACCGCATTGTGATAACCAAAATGAAATGATTTTAGGAGGCTATGATTGTGAAAAAACGTGGCGCGATTTATTCAGTGGTGGCATTGATGCTGTGTGTGGCGGTCTATCTCAACTGGTATTATACAAAGACCGGGGAGGACCTGACCGGGGCAACCGATTATCAGGCGGATGGAAAGGTGCTGGGTGAATCCATTTTGGTGAACAACGGCACGGATCAGTCCGG
Organism: uncultured Eubacteriales bacterium; assembly: GCA_949740695.1. Lineage (GTDB taxonomy): Bacteria > Bacillota > Clostridia > Oscillospirales > Butyricicoccaceae > UBA4644. The sequence goes on along the minus strand of CATJIY010000211.1, from coordinate 7,604 downwards.
GCCTCAGACATCTTCCAGCGGGGCGGAATATTTTTCTCAGGCCCGGCTTTCCCGCCAGCAAGCGCGGGATGAAGCAGTAGGGATCTTAACTCAGACGGCAGAAAGTGAAACCGCCACTGAGGAAGCACGCACTGCCGCCAGCACCAATATTCAGCTGATGGCCAGCAACGCGGTTACTGAGTCCCGGATTGAAAATCTGGTGATTGCCAAGGGGTATCAGGATTGTGTGGCGTTTATCAATGATAACGGAGTCAATGTCATCGTGTCCAAGCTTGAGGCCGGATTGACCGACGCAGATGTGGCGAAGATTCGAGATATTGTCATCAGCGAAGCCAGTGTGGCGGCTGGCGCCATCCAGATTATGGAAACCGAGACAAAGTAAATCAAATTACGCAGGGGGCGGATAAGCTCCCTGCGTTCGCGTATTGCAGCATAGGATGCCTGTCAGATCCATGTTCTTTGTAAAAATGGATGAGAATGACGCCCCAATTAAAAATCATTTTTATACTTTTGCTTGCCAAACAGCCCGGAATGGGGTACAATACGATAAGAATAGACAACCATTGCCTGCGGAAAGGAGCGGTTCAGATGGCGGACGAAAAGGAGTATCTGGATATTCAGGAGGAAGGCGGCGCCATTCGAGTGTCGTTTGCCGCAGTGGGGGAGATCGCCGCCCAAGCGGCGCTGGCGGTTTCCGGCGTGGCGGCATTGGCCGCGGCGCCCCAGTCGGCGGTAAAAGGAGTGACGGTAGCCACCAGTGAAATCGGCATCTGTTCGGTAGACGTACATATTTTATCCGCTGTGGGCAATGTAATTGCGCAGGTGGCCAAGGAGGTCCAACGGGCAGTGAAAACTGCGGTAGACGCGGCTATCGGCATTGAGGTGGCCTCAGTAAACGTTTATGTTGCTGGTGTGGCTGCAAAATAATGCATTTTGGATTTTCTTATGTAGGATTCATTTTTTTGATCCTGCTGTTTTTGCCCAACTTGATTTGGAACCGGTATAAACCAGTGGATTATGAACGATATGCCGCTGGGGAGCCTCCGGTCTTAGTCTGGTTGGAACGGGTCGGGCAAGGGGCGGCGACCGTTTTTAGTCTGATTTTTATAAATTTCAGGCCCTTTCCCCTCTGGAGTTTTTGGTTGGCCGGTGGATTTCTCTTGCTGGCGCTGTATGAAATTTGGTGGATTCGCTATTTTCGCGGACCAAAAACCATGGAGGATTTTTACAGTGATTTTTTAGGGATTCCGGTGGCTGGAGCCACATTGCCGGTAGCAGCTTTTTTTCTGTTGGCGGTCTATGGAAGAAATCTGCTTTTGGGATTGGCAACGGTGATGCTGGGCGTGGGCCATATTGGTATTCATTTAGGCCACCGGAGGGAGATCGCGGCCCAGCCCCAGAGGCAAAAACAATAAAAGTACAAAAAAGAGCCGGAAGGCTCTTTTTTGTGTCAGGCATTTTGTAGGAAAATCTGTTGCTTTTCAATCATCGGGTAGCAGATCAGCTGGCGGTCCTCCAGAGGTTCTCGGTGCATGTCTACGGCGGTAATCTGCCGGTTAGCGTAGCTGGTATAGTAATAAATTCCTTTATCAGCGTTGCAGCAGGAGGTATATTGGGTTACGTCATACTGTTCATCGCCCAGGTCCACGCAGCCGCGGCTTACCTGTACTGACCCAAGGATGTGAAAAACCTGGCTGACAGATTCTTCTTCAGAGGGACCGCAGATCGAGTTTAGTTTGGTAAAAGCTGCCCGGACAAATCGAGAGGTGGAGGAAAGATCGCCAGGCAGGCCCATAGCGCCCATGCCATGAGAATAAGCGCGCAGTTGCAGCTTGGGACAAAAGCGGTTCTCCGGCTTTTGGGATGTGAGATTCATATAGTTATCCAGCAGATAGAGCTGGCTGTCAAAAGGAGGATTATTGGTTAGCACACCGATTGGATTGTCATAGAGTTTCAGTCCGCCGGGAAGCGGCTCAATGGTGATGGCTTCCGATCCATGGGCGGCAATCCAATGTAGGGTAGCTGGAGGAAGATCTGGCTGGAAGGGCCAGTCCATCAGCCGGACATTGGAAAGCAGCTGCCGCACCTCTTCCAAGCTGGCGCACTGGCCCAGCACCCAGGGGATCAGTTCATGGACAGCCAGGCAGGAGCCTTTCCAGTCGCAGTCCTGGGAAAAATAGTGGGCGTTTCCGGGGAAGTTTAAACCTGCTATGCTCAGGCCCATTTCGTTGGTAGCGTCGTAATAAAGAGGATAGTCCTTCTGAATATACGCCATGCCGATCATGGCGTAGTGCCGGTCCATAGGCGGAAGCTGCTGGAAGTGAAAGGGATATCTGCGCGGGGTAATGGTGACCTGTTCCCGATAGCGATATTCCAAGTCCAGCGTTCGGCCAAAGTAACAGCTTTGGTTTTGGTAGGTGATCGCAGTACACATAAAGGGGGTCCTCCTGTTTTTGGAATGGTTAGGGCAAAAGAAAAGCAGCCCAAAGATAGAGTTCCCATCAAAGGGGACATCCATGCGAAAGCCTTGGTTCAACAGATGCGAAAACTTTGCCGGCTAGAACTGGAAAGGAACAAAAATCGCCTCGCCGCGGAATCCGGCGAGGCGAAAAAGACAATAAAAAGATTAGGATTTTAAGCCCAGCTCCTGGGCGGAGCACAGTTGCATACCATTTTGCTCCATCAGCTGTTGGAATTTTTCCTCATCTGAAATGCGGAATACCATGTAGGCCTTATTTTCTACATGGGTAAACAGGGAGTACATATATTCAATATCAATCTGCCCTTGGGCCAACAGACCCAGCACCGGAGCTAGGCCCCCGGGAGCATCGGGTACAGCGGCCGCCAGCACTGGGGTCATAGACAAGATATAGCCGTTGGCCAACAGGATAGAGGTGGCCCGCTCGGCGTCGTCCACGATCATCCGCAAAACACCGTAATCAGAGGTTTCAGCAATGGAAATGGCCCGGAGGTCAATATTGTTTTGGGCCAAAACTTTGGTGATTTCGGCCAACTGGCCGGCTCGGTTTTCCAAAAAGACAGAGATCTGATGAATACGCATGGTCATACCCTCCTTAAATTTTCCGATTATCAATCACCCGGACCGCTTTGCCCTCGCTGCGGACGATGGACTTAGGCGCTACCAGCTTGACTTTGGCGTAGATACCCAACATGGCCTTGAGGGCGGAAACTAGAGATTTTTCCATTTCGGTGATGCGGGCCAAAGAGTCAGAGAAGTTTTCAGCGGTCATTTCTACCTGAACTTCCAAAGTATCCGAATTGTTCACCCGGTCCACAAGAATCTGGTAATTGGCCGGATAACCTTGCTCCAGCAAAACCGTTTCGATTTGGGAGGGGAATACGTTGACGCCCTTGATAATCAGCATATCGTCGCTACGGCCCATGGGTTTGGTCATCTTTACATGGGTGCGGCCGCAAGGACATGGTTCCCGAGTGAGAATACAGATATCTCGGGTGCGGTAGCGCAAAAGGGGAAATGCCTCCTTGGTGATAGAAGTAAAGACCAGCTCGCCCTTCTGTCCATCGGACAGCACCTCGCCGGTGTTGGGGTCGATGATCTCCGCGATGAAGTGATCCTCGTTGATGTGCATGCCGGTCTGGGCTTCACATTCAAAGCTGACGCCGGGACCGGAAATTTCGGTGAGTCCATAGATGTCATAGGCTTTGATACCCAACTGTTTTTCAATGTTCCGGCGCATTTCCTCGCTCCAGGCCTCGGCGCCGAAGATGCCGGCTTTCAGTTTCAGTTTGTCCCGCAGTCCCCGGTCATGGACGGATTCCGCTAGATAAGCTGCGTAGGAGGGGGTGCAGCAGAGAATCGTGGACCCTAAGTCGATCATAAATTGCAACTGGCGGTCGGTATTGCCTGAGGACATGGGTAAAGTGAGGCAGCCTACCTTGTGGCTGCCTCCGTTTAATCCGGGACCGCCGGTAAACAGACCATAACCATAAGAGACGTGGCACACGTCCTCGTTCGTGCCGCCAGCGGCCACGATGGCTCGGGCGCAGCAGTCCTCCCACAAATCCAGATCGTGCTGGGTATAGAAAGCTACCACCCGCTTTCCAGTGGTGCCGGAGGTGGACTGGATACGGACGCAGTCGGTCAAGGGCTTGGCCAGCAGACCATAGGGATAGGCCTCCCGCAGATCATCTTTGGTGAGAAACGGCAGCTTGCACAGATCGGCCACCTCCTGAATATCGTCAGGAGTCACTCCTTTTTCCTCCATTTTTTTGCGATAATAAGGTACATGATCCCAAACATGGCGCACCTGTTTTACCAGGCGTTCTTTCTGCCAAGCAAGAATTTGTTCCCGAGAGGCGGTTTCGATCTCGGGCTGATAATAGCGATGGGACACAGGAATCCTTCCTTTCTACGGTTGGCGTAGCGCCTATTTTTCTGACATTCCGATGATTTGAAAGCGGATGCCAGGACCTGCATGAACAATCTTTTCTTTTTGAAACAAGCCCTGATTGAGAAAGCTGCCGGATAAAGCTTCAGCGGAGAGGAAATTATTCGCCCCGGCCCAGTGCGAAAGCTTTTTGATTCATGGCTAAAAACCGCTCCGGGACGCTGTGAGCGATGGCTTCCATCCATTCTTCCAAGGTGAAGTCAAAGTAACGGGAAAGCCGCCCCATCAAGACGATGTTCACCGCCTTGGCGGAGCCGGCCTGCTCGGCCAGAGAAAGAGCGTCGAAAGCGTCGATATCAATGCCGGCGCTTTTCATCCGTTCCGCTAAGCCAGAGGGATACTCGGCGGCGCCGGTGATTACCGGCATAGGATTGATTTGTTGGAGGGAAGCGATGACTTTGCCTTGAGGCTTAAGATATTCGGTGTACCGAGCGGCTTCCAGCAGTTCAAAAGAAACGATAAAATCAGCTTGGCCCTTATCGACAATGGGGGAATATACCTTTTCTCCAAAGCGGACATAGGTAACCACGCTGCCGCCCCGCTGACTCATTCCGTGGACCTCGGACACTTTGACGTCCAGCCCCCGGGTAATCAGCAGGCGGCCCAGTAGTTTAGAGGCCAGCAGGCTTCCTTGGCCGCCCACGCCCACGATCATGATATTTTTGGTGTTCATAATCAATCCTCCTTACCGGTTTGCAGCGCGTCAAATTTGCAGAGCTGCTGGCAAACGCCGCAGCCAGTGCAAAGCGTGCTGTCAATGGCGGCCTTGCTTTCCCGGATGCTGATGGCGGGACAGGCGATCTTCATACAGGCTTTGCAGCCTACGCATTTGGCCGGGTCAGCCAGCAGAGGCGCTTTATGTTTGACATATTTTAGAAGAGCACAGGGCCGGCGGGAGATGATTACCGAGGGCTCTTTCGCTTGGCTTTCCTCTTGGATAGCCTGATCGCATTGTTCCAGATCATAGGGGTCTACTACCCGTACCCGGCGAATACCGATAGACTTGCAAAGAGCCTCCAGATCAATTTTGGTACAGGGATCGCCCTTCAGGTTAAAGCCGGTGGTGGGGTTCTGCTGATGGCCGGTCATGCCAGTGATGGAGTTGTCCAGGATAATCACCGTGCCGCAGGACTCGTTATAAGCCATGTTAATCAGACCGGTAACCCCTGAATGCATAAAGGTAGAATCTCCGATGACCGCCACTGTGTCCGATTTCCCACCGGCCTTGACAAAGCCGTGGAGGCTGGACACCGAAGCACCCATACAAACCGTGGTGTCGATAGCGCCCAAAGGGGGCACCGCGCCCAAAGTATAGCAGCCGATATCGCCCATAACGGTCAGTTTGTTTTTTGCTAAGGTATAAAAGAGACCTCGATGAGGGCATCCGGCGCACATCACTGGCGGGCGGTTGGGGATGGCCGCGTCAAGGGCGGGGCCGGAAGCGCTGGTTTGAGCCAGCTGGCCGGCTACCTTATTCTGACTTAGTTCGTCCAGCAGAGAGAAGCGTTCCTTGCCGGTACAGGCCAGACCCAGATTGCGGCAGTGTTCCTCAAGAAAGCCGTCTAGCTCTTCCACCACGATCAGCTGCTCCACCGAGCGGGCAAAATCCCGCAGTTTTTTTTCTGGCAGAGGCCAGACCATACCCAGCTTGAGCACCGGATAAGCGTCTCCACAGGCTTCTTTTACATATTGGTAGCTGGTGGAAGAGGTGATGATGCCAATTTTACGGTTCTTACCCGATTCCACCCGGTTGATTTCGGCAGTTTCCGCCCAAGCGGCCAGGTCCTGCAGCCGTTGCTCCACAATGGGATGGCGGCGCTTAGCGTTGCCAGGCATCATAATGTATTTGCCAGGGTCTTTGGCATAGGTCTTAACGTGTTCGATGCGCTCCCCTAACTCTACCAGGCTTTGGGAATGGGAAACCCGGGTACACATCTTTAAGATTACCGGAGTGTCGAACTGCTCAGAGAGGTCATAGGCCAGTTTGGCAAAAGCCAGGGCCTCGGCCGAATCGGCCGGCTCCAACATGGGAAGCTTGGCAGCCTTGGCATAGTGGCGGGAATCTTGCTCGTTCTGAGAGCTGTGCATGCCCGCGTCGTCGGCCACGCCGATAATCATACCGCCGTTGACTCCGGTATAGGCGATGGTAAAAAGCGGGTCGGCGGCCACGTTCAATCCCACGTGCTTCATGCCGCAAAAGACCCTGCGGCCTGCGAGAGAAGCGCCAAAGGCGCTTTCCATCGCTACCTTTTCATTGGGCGCCCACTCGGCGTAAATTTCGGGGTATTTGGCGGCGGCCTCGGTGATCTCGGTACTGGGGGTGCCCGGATAACTGGAGACAAAGGCGCAGCCTGCCTCATAAAGTCCTCTGGCAACTGCTTCGTTGCCGAGCATTAGGGTTTTCATAGAAAATCCTCCTTATCGGGATATGAAAAAATCAAAATGCAAAAACAGGATAGGATAAATGCTGCAAAATCCCGTCAAATGATAACAAATTTCGGAAGAAAAATCAAGTCTGGGGATCTCCGATGGAATCCTTTACCGAAACGGTTACCTTCCGGTCGTAGCAACTGAACACCTGATTGAGATGAAGGGCGTCAGGGGCTTTGGTGCAAACGCTTATCAGCGGCACCAGAATCAGCCCGGCAATCATACAGAAAGCGCCTGCGTTGATCGGGGATTGCAGAAGAACAGGGAAACTGGACCGCCAAAAAATATTGGCCAGCATCATAATGGTAGAAAACAGGAAACTGACCCAACAGGCCGCTTTCGTGGTCCGCCGCCAATACAAGCCATAGAGGAAGGGCGCCAGAAAAGCGCCGGCCAGCGCGCCCCAGGATACGCCCATCAGTTGGGCGATGAAGGTGACGCTGGATTTGTACTGGATCAGAGCCAGCACCACTGAAATCAGGATAAACGCCACAATTAGCAAACGCATAATGAAAAGCTGCTTCTTTTCTTCCAGTTTTTTCACTAAGGCGCCTTTGATAAAGTCCAGGGTCAGGGTAGAGCTGGAAGCCAGCACCAGAGAAGATAAGGTAGACATGGAGGCGGAAAGCACCAGCACCACCACTATCGCGATGAGAAAGGGGGACAGGCCGGAGAGCATGGTGGGAATGATGGAATCAAAACCTCCCGCGATGCTGCCGTCCGGGTTGTATTGCATTTGACCGG
>CATJIY010000210.1 GCA_949740695.1 uncultured Eubacteriales bacterium | reverse complement strand
CAATGATTATAATAGACGCAGGCCGCTTGCCTCTGATCCCGCTCCCGGTCGATCCCCCGACCAAAATCCCGCAAAAATTCCTCCAAATCCTGCAAGTTATACAAATACCGGCCTTTTACTATCTGGGTGATGTCTTCCATCACCAATCCCCTGCTGGTTTGATATTGGTCCAAATCGTCCAGCGTTAAACCAATGGGTTTTCCGGTAAGCAAAAAGTCACAATATACTGAGGAATAATCGGTAAGCAATCCGTCAGCATCAGCCAGCACTTCATATAATTGAAGGTTTTCCCGGCGCAGATCCACATCAGAAAGCAACTGAAAAGCAGACAAATTCCCCGCCCGAATAGCCGAAACATCCTGCGCTGGATGAGGCTTGAGCACCAACATTACGCCCGCCTGCACTAGCGCCTGATTCAGTGACTCCAAGCTGCCGGGTTCTCCCAGCAAAGGCAGCCCGCAGCCTGGCAGCGTATAATTGCTGGCGTAATCCTGGCGGTGCTGGCGAAAAGTAGGCAACCAAAAAAGCACTTTTCTCCCTTCCCGGTTTATCAGCCGGTCCAATCCCCCAAAAGGATGAAACAAAGCGTCATTGCGCGGGTAACCCAGCAACAGTCCTTGCCTCTGAGACAAACCCAACTGATCTTCCATCACTACCCGCACCTGCTCTGAGGGATAAGACCAACAGTTGCAGAACTTTCCCGGCGTATAAAAATCCTTGCATTGCTTGATGGGCGTACCATGCCCCAAAAACAAGCTCAACTGTCCTTTTCTCGGGGACCAGATGGTTTTGTTGCAGGTGACCACACAACAAGAGGTTAGCGCCAAATAACCCGCCCGCAACCGCTGGCGGCGGTTATTCGGATCGTATTCTACAAAGGATACCTGCTTCTGAGGGAAACGCTGCCGCCAAAAGCCGGCGTCCTTTACCAACCAGGTCAACGCGACCCCAGCAAAAGCAGGATCCTTCAACAGCTGCAAAAAAACCGGATACGTATTACAAGCAAGATCTGGACTGCTTTCCAGCAAAACCCGGCGGCGCAAAGGCAGCAACCTGGCAGCCTTGGCAAGCGCTCGGCGTAAAGCTTCTTTGTTCATAGATCCTCCTCCAAAACAGGACGTCTCCGCACATCTTCCAAAAGCCGGCAGCCTATAGCAGTCTTTAAACCCGACGAGCAGGCAATAACCGCTCTAAAATAGACCGGACAACGCCCCGTTCATAATCATCCAGTAAAAACCGCCAGCTATAGGGCAGATACAGCAAGGTAAACAACAGACACTTCGTTAACAAAATCAGCCACCCGCCAGTGGGCAGCAACCAGTTAATCAGAATCGCTGGAACCGCGCAGGGCAACATACGCAAAGTCAATTCCCTCGCCATTTTCCAATAGCCCGGAATATCCAGACCAATTTTTTTCCCATAATACCAATTCATCATAGCATACTGTCCGGCCAATAGGGCTAAAGCCGTTCCTATGGCCGCGCCCACCCCTTCCCAACGGATGCACAGGGGAATGGAAATCAAGACATTCAGTACCGCCAGCACCAAATAGGCCAAACTACGGAACCGGTGTTTATTCATAGCCTGCAAAACCGTAATACCGATGTTTTGAGATAAAGGCACAATGCCCGGCGTCATAATAATCGCCGCAATCCAAAAGGACATGGCGTTGGCTTCTCCGCCCAGCAGTAGCACAAAATGCTGTCCAAAAGCCAAAAAGCCAGCCAATACAAAGGACAGCAACACATATTGCATCCGCCCGATCCGCAAAAACAGCTGAGAAAAATCCGGCCCTTTCGCGCCTCCGGCAAACAGTTTTGTCACATGGGGCAAGAATACCCCGCTGACCGCAGTAGACAATTGCTGAAAATACCGGTTAAACTGTACTCCCACCGTATAAACAGTCACCGCCGCCGAACCGCACAGTGCGCCCAACAAAAATTCATCAGTACTGGCATACAGCTGATCGATCAGAATATTCAAAAAGATAAAGAAAGAAAAGGAAAAAATCTCTTTTACCATACCGCTTTCCGGCTTGGCAAAAACAATCTTCACCTTCATTCGGAACAGACAGTACCAGGCTAAAAATAGTTTGATTGCTAGAGAGACGCCAGTAGTTACTGCCGCCATAGCAACTGATCGAAATCCTTGCACCAGTACCAGTAAAATACCCCCATAAGTCAAGACGGTACTGGCAATGGCCGCCAGCTTAACAAAAGCAAACCGCTCATAGGCGGTAATCAAAGAAGAAAACACACTGAGGGGCAGAGAACAGGCCAAATTGACAACCAAAATGGACAGCACTCGCCGCAAAAGCTCCAACTCCGCAAAAGTAAACTTTTTCCCAAAAAACAGCGGGAGACACCGATTCGCCAAAATCAGCCCCAGCCCCAGAGCTACCGCGCCCAATACCAAGTACATTTGCAAAAAAGCTCCAGCGCACCGGTCAGCCCGGTCTTGTTTCCCCAGCGCGCGATCTTTGGTATAAAACCGCACCAACGTCTGCCCAAATCCCAAATCCAGCATCGCTAAAAAGGAAATCACAGTATTTGCCAGCGAATAAACGCCGTATTCGTTCTGACCCAGATACCGCAGAGTGATCGGGGTATAAATCACACCCACCAGAACATTGATAACCCATTGCACATAGGCCAGCAAAGTTCCGGCACGTTTTTGATTACCCATAAGCATGTCCTTTCTTCCGGCGCGCAAGCAGATATGCGTAAAAGTATCTGCGTTTTTATTATAAAAGCATGAAAAATCCCT
>CATJIY010000209.1 GCA_949740695.1 uncultured Eubacteriales bacterium | reverse complement strand
CTGTGGGCCGCAGGATTCTGGCGGAGTTCCCCAGCACCACCGGCTCTTTGGGCTGCGCGATCAGCGAAGCGGTGGAGGTCGCCCTGTCTAACCCCGGCTACCGGTATGTGCTGGGCAGCGTGCTCAGTCAGGTGATACTCCACCAGTCGGTGATCGGTCTGGAGGCCAAAACCGCTCTGGACAAGTACGGGGTCAAGCCGGATATCATCATTGGCTGCGCCGGCGGCGGCTCCAACCTGGGCGGGCTGATCGCCCCCTTTATGGGAGAAAAGCTGCGGGGCGAGGCGGATTACCGCATTGTGGCGGTGGAGCCGGCTTCCTGCCCCTCCTTCACCCGGGGAGAATACCGCTATGACTTCTGCGACACCGGCAAGGTCTGTCCTCTGGCCAAGATGTATACCCTGGGCAGCAGCTTCATGCCCTCGGCCGACCATGCGGGGGGCTTGCGCTTCCATGGCATGAGTTCCATTTTGAGCCAGCTGTATGAGGATGGCTATCTGGAGGCGGTATCGGTCAAGCAGACCGAGGTTTTCGCGGCGGCCGAGCAGTTTGCCCGGGTGGAGGGCATTTTGCCCGCGCCCGAATCCAGCCACGCCATTTTGGCCGCCATCAACGAGGCCAACCGCTGCAAGCAGACCGGGGAGGAAAAGACCATTCTCTTCGGCCTGACGGGAACCGGCTATTTTGATATGACGGCCTATGGCAAGTTCCATGACCACGCTATGACCGATACCATCCCCACCGACCAGGAGATTGCCCAGTCGTTGGCCAAGCTGCCCAAGGTGTAAAAAAATACCCGTCCATCAGCCCGAACGATCGTTCGGGCTGATGTTGTTTGCTCAAAAGCAGGCCCGGGCAGGGCTGTTTTCCTGGAGGAAAAGCCCGCCGTCTCAGAAGGAACTGTTCCCTGGATACTTCCTGCAAAATCGGTTATGGTAGTGGTTAGAACCGATTTTCAAGGGGGGGCGAGGGCCGCCAGGCGGCGGGAAAGATCCAAGCGGGCGGCGGCTTGTCCCCCAAAAAAACAGAACAGGAGGATGGCAGATCCATGGCGAGAAATTACGCGGCGCTTCCCCATGACTATCTGGAAGAGATGGAAGCCTTGAGCAGCGCGGAGTTTGGCCGTCTTTGCCGGGCGTTGCTGAAATACAGCGCGACGGGGGAAGAGGAACCGCTCCAAGGCTCGGAAAGGCTGCTGTTGAAACGGGTGATTTTACAGGAGCGGCGGTTTCAAAAGAGCTATGAGGAACAAATCCAGGCCAAGCGGACGGCGGGGAAAAAGGGCGCGGAAAAAAGATGGGGATCGCTGGCAGAGGATAGCGGACCTGCGGCGGACCATGGCAAACATGGGAAAACCGAAACCCAAACCAATACCAATACCAATACCGAAACCGAAACCGAAACAAAAAGAAAAACCGATCCCCTCCCATGCCAGGATGGGGAAGAGGAGCCGCTTTTTGCGGCTTTTGGCCCTCAGCTGCAAGAGGCCGTTTCTCAATGGCTTCGGTATAAGCAAGAGCGGCGGGAGGGCTATCCGCCTACAGGGCGGCGGGCATTGCTGGGGGAAATCCAGAGCCATGCCGCCCAATATGGGGAGGCCGCTGTGGCCCAGTTGATTCACAGCTGCATGGCCGCCGGTTGGCGGGGGATTATTTTTGACCGGTTGGAAAAAGGCCAAAAGACCGGAACGGAAGGCCGGCTGCGCTTTTTAGAGGCGGCTGCCGAATTGGAATTGGAACAGGAGGCGGAAGCATGACCATTCAAGAGACCGCTATGTTAATGGAAATCCTGACGGTAGCCTATCCCCGGTTTTATGCCGGGCCGGAGGCCCCAGACCGCAAGGCGGCGGTGCGGCTGTGGGCCGATCTGTTTGCCGGGGAGGAAGCCTGGCTGGTGACCGCGGCGGTGAAAGCCTATATCGCCGCCGATACCAAGGGCTATCCGCCCCATATCGGCGCGATTAAGGAAGCGATGTACCGGCTGTCGGCGGGAGAGGACAGCGAGGCCAGGGCATGGGCGCTGGTGCGGGAGGCGGCGGCCAACAGCGGCTATCAGGCCAAAGCGGCCTTTGAAAAGCTGCCGGAGGACGTTCGGGAAATTGTGGGAACCCCCGCCCAGCTGCGGGAGTGGGGGATGATGGATTCCAAGACCTTTAACAGCGTGGTGGCCTCCAACTTCCAGCGGGCCTATCGAGCCAGGATGGAGCGCAACCGGCTGTTTGCCCTGGCTCCGCCAGAAGTCCGGCGGCGGTTGGGGGGCGAAAGGCGGCAAACCCTTCCCCGGCAGGGGGACGGTTGCTTAACGGCGGGGGAGACGGGGGACCCGTCATAGGTTATTCTCGATCATGTTGCCATAACAGACCGCCAACTTCTCTAACAAAATGATTACAGATTGCTCTTGATTTTCTGTTGAGATTCCTTTAGAATGAAGGGTATGGGTTTGGGCCTGTTTCGCGCCGGGCCGATTATAAAACAGGAGGGCAATGGTACATGCAAAAACGCATTTTAGTGGTTGATGACGACAACATGAATCTGGTGAGAACAAAAATGATCCTGGGAAAGCAGTATGATGTGCTTTTTGCCGGGTCCGGGATAGAAGCCCTGGACATCCTTCAGCGGGAGACGGTAGACCTGGTTCTTTTGGACATTGATATGCCCAAGATGAACGGGATCGAGACCTTTGAGCGCATGAAGAAGTTTGCCGCCGGGGTGCCTGTGATTTTTTTAACCGCTTCGGGACACAAGGACGACGTGGTGAGCGCGGTAAAGCTGGGCGCGGTGAATTATCTGAAAAAGCCCTTCCTCCCCCAGGAGCTGCTCAAGCGGGTCTCTCAGGAGTTTGAAAAACAATGAGAATGGAAGAGCAGGTCGGCAAACACTTGCTGCTGGCCGTAGTGACTACGGTGTTCAGCGGCATGTTGGGTTTGGTCACGATGGTTATGGCGTGGGAACTCTGGATGGTTCCGCTGATGACGGCGGGCTGCTTGAGCGTTTGGCTGTTACATATCGCGAGAACTGGTTCGGAAGCTCTTTTTGAAAATCTATACGCCGGGCTGATGCTGCTGGAGTTCTTTTTCTTCAGCGTTCATGAAACCAGTCTGTTCGATACCCCCGCGATGGCTTGCGTTTTGATCCTGGCGTTGTTTATGCTGAATAAAAAATGGATGATGCACATGATCGAGCTGTTGTATGTGGTCTCGCTGGCCTATCACGCGCTGGCGCTTCATACCATTTCTCAGGATATGGGGGCGCGGGATTGGTTCCGGGTGGGGCTGGGCGTTCTGGTGACCTTTGGAGGAACCGCCCTGGCCCGGTACTGGATCGGCAAGCGCATCGCCCAGCGGGCCTGGTATGAGAACGTGGTGGCCGAGCTGGAAACCGCGGGCAAGCAAAACGCCGTCTTTTTATCCAACGTATCCCACGAG
>CATJIY010000208.1 GCA_949740695.1 uncultured Eubacteriales bacterium | reverse complement strand
GATCGCCATTGAGAAGCAAATCAGCGTACCCAGCCGGATCATTATAGACTAGATAGTCCAATGCCGAGCGTTGCTTTATATTTTTAGCAACTTCATCCTCTACTGCAGTACAGTCAATGGAAATCATGGTGCCATCGGCGAATTTCAGTTCTACGCAAGCTGTGTCGATGTTGAACTCACAAGAAAGTAATAGTGCCATAAACAGGAACCTCCTCCTAAATCATCTTGAGCGAATTATTAAGCCGTATGCACTACGAACTGCCAGCTGACGATGTCTAAGTTGAGGTAGTTCCTTATCACTACAAAGGCAACAATCTCGGGATTTTCCTTTGTTTTCAAGGGTTTGTTTGTTATACGACAATCCAAAATATCAGATTTTTTTAAACTATCATGCGTAAAATCCGACTGTTTGAACAATTTTTACACATGATTTTCACACTGCAACTACAATCTTAGGATTCTTGCCCCTCCATCCGGGGCAGGGTACAAAATACATAGGTGGCACTGCCCAACTGCCCCCAACTGGCGTCCACCTCATAAATATATTCCCCTTCTCCAGAAGGCAACAGCATCCAGCTCTCTGAATACTCGACAGCTACCTGCTCACTATCCCCAAAATGCGTCTCAGCCTCACCAATATATTCCATTGGCCAACGCCGTACTTCTAGGGCTTCCGGCGGAACTTCTCCAAAATCCAAATCATAGACAGGAATTATTCCACCCCGCATCTCCTCTTCTTCCAGTTGAGGCAGCCTTTCCCCAGGGAAAACAACATATAACGTTTGATAGTCCTCCGCACTTTGCTGGTCCAACGGGTGCAGGCCGCAAGCAATCAACGAAGAACCAGCAATATTCCACTGCCAGCCATATTGTCCAGCAATAATCGCATCCTTCTGACTGGCAGCAGAAACCATCAAATCCGGCGGCCTGTCCAAACTACCGGGCGCAGGTACTTTCGGCTCTTTCGCCGCCGCCTCTGGAATACCAAAGCCAGCGGCACGCGCTTGCAAGCCAGCGACTTCTGTTTGCTCAAGTTCAGTAGAAAACAGCGCCTCGCTTGTCCCAGTATTTCCACAACCAGATAGAGATATCATCCAAAACGCCGACAGCCCCAAAACCGCTAACTTTTTCATAAAGCAACCCCTCAATAAATAGTTTTGTACTTCTTTAGACCGGCTTTTGAGAAAAAAGTTTCTCCTGAAAATAACAATTTTAAAACCTCCGCAAGACCGCGCTCTGCGCATAAATCACCGAAAAATCCATGAGAATTTCCGTCAAAAAACGCACCTAGGCCGCCCTCTCATGAAAGAAGGCGGCCCAATCTGATTATTTCTGAATTGATTTCATAGGCTCTATGTTCTAATCTACATTTGCGAAACCAAACTTATTCTGTTTCCAGCTTGTATCCTGGACCAAACTGTAACGCATCCTCTGGTGTGACACACAGCAAAGCATCCCGCTCCCGCTTCACCATAGAAGTACGCCCATTCAAACAACCGCCGTCTTCAATCACAAATGAGGCGGTGGTAATATCACCGTCAATCACACCGGTCCGCTCCAGCCGCAACTGGTCATGGGCAAGGATATCCCCCTCAATGCTGCCAGCCACCTGAATCGCGGTAGCCTCTACCGGACCACGAATCACCCCGGTAGGAGCCACAACGATTCGGCCTTCTAACTTGACCTCGCCTTGAATCGTTCCCTCCACATGGATGACGCCATCGCCCTGCAAATCACCGGTAAGCGTGATTCCCTCCGCGATGATGGTAGTATTCAGCGGCTTGGGCAGTTCAGGCACATTCACATGCCGCTCCTGCGGCTCTTCTTCAATCGGTTCTACAGTCAGTTCTGGTTTGGCTTCTCGTCCAAAAAGTCCCATAGGATTTCCCCTCCTTTTCTTTATCATATCATAAAATATTCAATTTTACAAGACATGCTGGATGGTCAAACACAGCTTTGCCAGTATCATTTTCAAATCCATGTTCACCTTGCCCTGGCAATGATCTGAATCACAACATATTCGCTGTGTTCCTGCGTACGAAAAGGAAACCCCCACCCTGCAAAGCCAGAGGAAACAACCGCCCCCTTATCTCCGAAGGAAAACCAACCATAATTCATCGGCTGTCCCAAATGGGTCAGCAACAGGCCTAGCGGCCAGACCTGGCCTGCGTGAGTATGACCAAAGAGCTGAAGATCCGCCCCCTGGCTGGCGTTCCAGACAGCGTCTCGAGGTTGATGGTCTACCACCAAGCAAAAGGCTTGAGGATCAGCCCCTTGTAAAATAGCCTCCACCGGTTTTCTCCCCGAATAACCAAAAACACTCGCGTCCTCCCGGCCAACAAGGACCAAATCCTCTTGAATGGTTACATAAGTATCTGACAAAATGGTAATGCCGCTGCTGGTGATGGCCGCTTCCAGCTGGGCGGGGGTATAATTAGGTTGATCGGCATAAGGCTGACGGTCGTGATTGCCATAAACATAATATACGCCATAGCGGGCATCTATACCGCCAAGCTTGCGAAAAACCTCCTCCATTTGACCTTTAACGGTGCTTTCGTCTACAATATCGCCGCCTAAAATCACCAAGTCAGGCTCCAACGCCTGAATCTCAAAAATTGTCTCTGTCAAAGCCTCCGGCAACTGAAGGCCGGAGTAATGAACGTCGGTTATCAGCACCACCCGATAGTCTCCCGCTACTTTATCTGTTGTTACAAAATATTCCGTTTTGACAGGATGGTTAAAATTATAAGAACCATACAGCATAAGCGCCAAAGCAGCTACCAGCTGGAGTAAGCCGCAGGAACGAAGTTTTTTCAGCCGTGCCGGGAATTTGTTTTTTTTCACAACGAGAAAGCCCAGCCAGAACACCGAAACAATCATTCCTAGCGCCAAATCCAACAGCAGCAAGTGGAGTAGAAACATCACTCCCAGTGGCCAAAAAGAAAGGCAAAGCAGAGAAACAACCAACACTGCCACCAGCAGACCCAGCTTGTAAGGCCAGGTATTCACCGCTAGTCCATAAAAGAT
>CATJIY010000207.1 GCA_949740695.1 uncultured Eubacteriales bacterium | reverse complement strand
TTGAGGAATATCGTACGGTGGACGAGGAACTGCGCAAAACTTTGTATAACGCCCAGATTGCCGCTAAAGATACGGTGAGCCGGGCGCAGACCGACGCCGAGCGCATTTTGCGGGATGCAAGGGCTACTGCGGCCCAAAATGTTAACGACTTACAGGCCCAAGTTGCCGTCGAAGAGCAGCGGCTGATAGAGGCTAAGCGGGCGAATCAAGTCTATGCGGATAAAATCCGGCGGGCTATGGCTTTGGGCGTTCGTCAGATGGAGGAAATTCTGAATCAATCTGAAGTAGAGGAGGAGGAAGAAGCGCAACCGGAAACGCCGGCGCAGCAGCCCGCGTCAGCAGCGTCTCAACAAGAAGAACAGCCCGCAAGGGCGATTCCTCAGCCAGCGCAGCCGGGTTCTTCTGCGCAAAAGCAAGAGCCCCATCCTCCTCTTGACCAGCGGGTACGGACGGTCAGAGAGGAAGAGGGCATTGCTTTGGAGACAGAGGAGCCGGCCCAACTTTCCCGTCGGGCAATCCAACAGCAAAGCGATACCGCCCGCATTTATGGAGACAGTCCCTTTACGCCCAAGCCTCGGTTTGACTTCCAGGATGTGCGGTTTGGCAAGCACTATGCCGAACATCCCGATGAAGAATAGAAAATCCGTAATTTAGAACGGTAGGAGATAAGAAGAATGGCAATGGATTATAAAGCGACCCTGAATATGCCCAAGAGCGGCTTTCCTATGCGGGCGGGACTGCCCAAGCGGGAACCGGAAATGCTGGAGCATTGGAATAAAATTGACGTATACCGGCTCTTGATGGAGAAAAACAAAGAGAAACCTCGGTTTAGTTTGCACGATGGCCCGCCTTTCTCCAACGGGGAGCTGCATATGGGGCATGCTTTGAACAAAGCCCTTAAAGATTTTATCATCCGCAGCTATGCTATGCGGGGATATTGCACCCCTTACATCCCTGGATGGGATAACCACGGTATGCCCATTGAGTCAGCTATTATCAAAAAGAACAAACTGAACCGTAAAGAGATGAGCGTCCCTGAGTTCCGCTCAGCCTGCGAAGCGTTTGCCCAGCACTATATTGATGTGCAGATGGAAGGTTTCCGCCGGATGGGCGCGGTTGGCGACTGGGAACATCCCTATAAAACTATGGCCCCCTCTTTTGAGGCGGAGGAGGTAAAGATTTTTGGGGAGATGTACAAAAAGGGCTATGTCTATAAAGGAAAAAAGCCGGTCTACTGGTGCTATACTGACGAAACTGCTCTGGCGGAAGCTGAGATTGAGTATCAGGATGATCCTTGTACTACTATTTTTGTCAAATTTCCCATTAAGAATGATCAGGGCAAGCTGGGGCGGTATTGTGATTTGTCGAAGTTGTTCTTTGTAATTTGGACTACGACGCCCTGGACTTTGCCTGGAAACCGGGCCATTTGTTTGAATGCCAAATTGGATTACAGCTTAATCCAAGTGCCGGATGGAGAGGTTTATATTGTAGCTTCTGAGTTGGCTGAAAGCGTATGCAAGGCGGCGAGAATCGAAAGCTTTACCACTTTAGTTCAGTTGAAGGGCAGCGAATTGGAATTGATGACTGCCCAGCATCCCCTGCTGCCTGATGTGGAATCGGTAGTGCTTAACGGCGACCACGTGACTTTGGACGCCGGTTCGGGTTGTGTTCATACAGCTCCCGGCTTTGGCGCAGATGACTATTTTATCTGCCAGAGTTATGACCGGTCGGGCCGAACCGAGATCGGTGTTCCCGTACCGGTGGATGAGCACGGCGTCATGACCGATGAAGTATTTTCCGGCGTGCATATTTCCAAGGCCAATGATTTTGTGCTGCCTAAGTTGGATGAGGCTGGCGCGCTGCTGGCCAGCGAAGATATTGTTCATGCCTATCCTCATTGCTGGCGGTGTAAAAAGCCTATCATTTTCCGCGCTACGCCCCAATGGTTTTGTTCGGTGGACGCGTTTAAAGATCAAGCAGTCAAGGCCTGCGACGATGTGCGTTGGGTGCCTGAATGGGGCAAGGATCGGATTATCTCCATGGTGCGGGAACGGGCGGACTGGTGCATTTCCCGCCAGCGAAAATGGGGCCTGCCTATTCCGGTGGTTTACTGCCAGGATTGCGGCAAGCCCATCGTCACCGATGAAACCATCGGCAAGATTTCCGCTCTTTTTGAAAAGGAAGGATCCAACGCCTGGTTTGCCAAGACGGCTGCTGAAATTTTAGGGGAAAGCTTTGTGTGTCCCCAGTGCGGCGGAAAGACTGGCTTCATCAAGGAAGAGGATACGCTGGACGGTTGGTTTGACTCTGGTTCTAGCCATTATGCCTCCATGCAGCGGGATCAAAATTTCTGGCCTGCCGATGTCTATTTAGAGGGGTTGGATCAATACCGGGGATGGTTCCAGTCCTCTCTGCTTACTGCTACCGGTGCTTTGGGTAAAGGCGCGCCCTTTAAAATCTGTATTACCCATGGCTGGACAGTGGACGCCCAGGGTCGGGCCATGCACAAATCCTTGGGCAACGGTATGGACCCCAACGAAATTTTCAAACAATATGGCGCGGACATCGTGCGGCTTTGGGCGGGTTCGGCCGACTATCACGCTGACGTGCGCTGTTCGGATAACATTCTTAGTCAGCTGAGTCAGAATTATTTAAAGTTCCGCAACACCTGCAAATATATGCTGGATAACTTGACTGGGTTTGACCCCAACCGGCTGGCGCCGCCTCAGGAGATGACCGAGCTGGACCGGTGGGCGGTCACCCGGTTGAATCAGCTGACTCGCAAGGGGCTGGAAGGTTATGGTAATTTTGAGGTTCATGTAGTATCTCATG
>CATJIY010000206.1 GCA_949740695.1 uncultured Eubacteriales bacterium | reverse complement strand
GGATATTTTTGGGCGCTGCGCCAGACCCTTTCGAAAGGAGTTTTACCATTGAACCGACCAATGAACACCCGGCCGCGGACTGCCCCTCCGCGATGCCCCCGGCCAACCATGCCCAGCTGTCCCCCCGTTCAGCTCACCGAGTTTAACCATGAGCTTCAAGAGCTGCCCTTGGCGATGGCTTACGTCCCCATTCAATCCTGGGGAGACACCTATACTCCCTGCCGCGCCCTCTGCCGGGGAACCCTGTTTCCCCAGCTGGATCTTCCTTTTTGCGAGGTGAGCACATGCTGAACGACGGAAAATGCGAAGCTCTGCAGGCTGTAAACGAGACCGGCTTTGTCCTGCAAGAACTGGTGCTCTATCTGGCCACCCACCCTTCCTGCGGCTTTGGCCTGGCCCGCTATCAGCAGGCCGTTCAAGCCTATCAGGAAGCCATGGACGCTTATGTGTCCCAGTTTGGTCCGCTGCGCGCCGACCAGGCAAAATCCTGCGGCTGCTGGCAGTGGGTGGAATCTCCCTGGCCCTGGGAATTGGAGGATTGACCTATGTGGAACTATGAGAAACGACTGCAATACCCCATACGCATCAAAAATCCGGACGCTCGGGCGGCCAAAATTATCATTACCCAGTATGGAGGACCAAAGAGCAAAAAGCGATGGATTTCCGCTCCCGCCGTCCGGTCCATTCCCTTACGAGGCTCCCCGGCCAAAGCCGCAACCCAGGCTAAGCGATCTCCTCCCGATTTGCCGCCTGGTCAATGGGCGCGTTGGTCTCATCCTTTCGCATAAACAACAAGCCAAAGGCCCCCGGACCGCAGTTGCTGGCGATGGAGGAGGAGGCTTTTTGCAGATAGATCCGTTCAAAGGGACAGTACCACTGCACCAGATTTTGAATGTACTGAAGCTGTTTTTCATCCAGGCCGGAATACGTGATAAACAGGATGCGCCGGTCGATGGTTCTGGTTTCCTGAAGGACCTTTCTGACATATTTTTTCGCCACATGGGAAAAGTTCCCCATTTTCATCCCGCCCACTACCATCTTGCTTTTTTTCAGCACCAGGATGGGGTGCAGCAGCAGCGCGTCGCAAAGAACCTGTATCCGCTTGGAGATCCGCCCGTTTTGGCACATATTATGGGTGCTGTTGATGATAAAAGCCGAGGAAATCAGCCGCTCCATCCGCTTGACTGCGGCGGCAATCTCCCCTTTCGCGGCATGGTGTTCGGCCAGATGGGCCGCATACAGCACCGCCAGCCCCATGCTGCTGGAAAGATGCCCCGAATCAATCACCGTAACGTTTTCAAAAGATTTGGCCGCTTCCAGAGCGTTTTGATAGCCGCCGCTGACATGCTTTGCCATGGTAATATGGACCACATTCTGAGCCTCGGTCAGTTTTTCCGCAAAGAACCGCTCATAGTCCTCCACATCAGGCGGTTGGGAATACCCTGTCCGTCCCCGGGCGATGTGGGCCATCAGCTCGTCGGTTTGCAATTCCTGATTGTCCAGGAAGCGGCCTTCCTCCGTGCAGATATAGTAAGGACAAACCGAGATGCCCATGGATTGAACGATAGATTCGGGAAGATCGCAAACGCTGTCGGTGGTCACCAGAATAGAGCGCTTTTTCACCTGATCGAAGATCAGCACGTCTTTGTCCACATCCAGCTGTCTGGTCTCTTGATTCAGCCGCACCAGCTCTTTGGGAAGAATACTCAGCACCGCCGCTTCCAGCAGCGCGCCGCTCACCGGCTTGGCCAGATAGCCGCTGAATCCCTCCTTCCGGTACAAAAGCTGATTGTCGCTGCCCGCGTTGGCCGTCAGCGCAATCACGGGAACGGTCTGACACAAGCCCCCCGGCTGGGCCCGCAGGGCGTGAAGGCACTGGATTCCATCCATCTCGGGCATCATATGGTCCATCAGGATACAGTCGTAATAATGGTTCTGGGTCAGCTTGAGACATTCCGCCCCGCTGG
>CATJIY010000205.1 GCA_949740695.1 uncultured Eubacteriales bacterium | reverse complement strand
TGTTTGCTTGTGGGGGTGTAGTTTCATGGGGAAACCCACAAACGGGCCGTGTGGCCTGTCTGTGGCCCAAATATAATTATTTTCGGAAAGGTAGGTAAAAGGAAATGAAAGAAGGTATTTGCTTTGGTGTTGGTGTGGTTGGAAGTGCTATTGCTTCCCTGTTCGGGGGGTGGGATGCCGCCTTGGTCACTCTCCTGATTTTTATGGGGATCGACTACCTGACCGGCCTGACCGTGGCCGGGGTATTCCATCAATCCCCCAAGTCTGATGGCGGGGCTTTGGAAAGCCGGGCCGGGTGGAAGGGCCTTTGCCGTAAAGGTGTAACCCTGCTGATTGTGCTTGTGGGTTGCCGCCTTAATGTGGTGATGGGTTCCAATTTCATCCGTGATACCGTGGTGATCGCCTTTATTGCCAATGAAACCCTGTCCATTATCGAAAATGCGGGGCTGATGGGCCTTCCCATTCCCGCTGTGATCACGAAAGCCATTGAAGTTTTGAAGAAAAAAGCAGAAAGCGAGGAACTTACAAAATGAAGTTGATTCAATCGTTTTTGACCCAAAACCCGTGCTACACGGCGGGGCGCAAAATCAAGGTTAAGGGCCTTATGCTTCACTCTATCGGTTGTCCGCAACCGTCCGCTTCCGTGTTCGTGAAGAGTTGGAACAGGGCCGATTATGACCGGGCGTGTGTCCATGCTTTCATTGATGGAAACACCGGAGACGTTTACCAAACGCTTCCTTGGGATCACCGGGGATGGCATGCCGGGGGAACGGCAAACAACACATATATTGGAATTGAAATGTGTGAACCGGCTTGCATCAAATATACGGGCGGCGCAACCTTTACTTGCTCCGATCCATCCGCTGCTAAGGCCGCTGTAGCTCGGACATATAATGCTGCTGTAGAACTGTTTGCCATGCTGTGTAAACAGTACGGACTTGACCCGTTGAAAGATGGTGTAATTGTATCCCACAAGGAAGGTTGCGCCCGTGGTATTGCGTCTAATCATGGCGATCCGGAACATTTGTGGAACCAGCTTGGGATAGAATATACTATGAACGGTTTCAGGGCAGCTGTGAAAATGGCTATGGAGAAGGGTATCGTAACGACATCGGAAACCACCGGAACATCCAGCTCCAGTACATCCCCGGAAAAGGTCAAGGAAGAAGGAGAAATGCGTTACAACAGGATTTCGGAAATGCCCGGCTACGCGCAGTCCACCATTATCAAGATGGTGGATGCTGGGATCATTAGTGGCGGAGGGGCGGCAAAAGATGAAAACAACCGCCCTGCTGATCTGAATTTGTCCATTGAGATGATTCGGGTTTTTGTTACCAATGACCGGGCGGGACTGTACGACAAAAAGCCCTGATTCAGTGTTATAAGTTTGTTACTACCACGCCCGATATTTCGGACTATATGCCGCTAAAAAGCCTTGAAAATGACTATTCCATGATAGTTGCGGATAGCCGCTTTTTATGATATAATGAATATCTCAGAGTCCTATTTTATCGGGCGGATGGACTCGGAAGATTCGCCTTTTGATAACGTCGCGAAGGAGGTATCCCTATGAAAGATCAAGCTCTCCGGCGATTTGCCAAACAAAAAGGAATCCCTTTGCGGGAAAATGAGCCGATGAACAATCATACCACCTTTCAGATTGGCGGTCCGGCCCGTTTTTTTGCCATGCCTAAGGATACCGGGCAGCTGGTATGCCTGCTGGAGTTTGTGCAGGAGGCCGAGGTGAACTATGTGGTAATTGGTCGGGGCAGCAATCTTCTGGTTTCCGACCAAGGGTATGACGGGTTGGTGATCCTCTGCCCGGAGGGTGATCCAGTTTTTGGAGAACAAGGGCAGGTGATTGCCGCTGCAGGCTGTTCACTGGCCCGGCTGTCTAGTCTTTGCGCCCGGCAAGGGCTGGCAGGATTAACCTTTGCTCAGGGTATTCCAGGAACAGTAGGCGGCGGCGTGGTGATGAACGCGGGGGCATATGGCGGCCAGCTATCCGATTATCTGCGATCCAGCCAGTGTTATACGCCTCAAGGAATCCGCGTATTAACCGGAGAAGAGCATGCCTTTGGTTATCGAGAGAGCGTTTATGCTCATCGTTTGGATTGGGTTGTGTTGCTGGCGGAATTTCAGCTGCCCCAGGGAGACCCGGCGGCAATTCAGGCGGAAATGGCAGATTACGCGGTGAGAAGGAGGGAAAAGCAACCGCTAGAGTACCCCAGCGCGGGCAGTACTTTTCGCCGGCCTAAGGGCTATTTTGCGGGAAAGCTGATTGAGGACTGCGGGCTGAAAGGCCTTGCCCTCGGTGGTGCGCAAGTCAGTCAAAAGCACGCTGGATTTATCGTCAATCGGGGCGGGGCTACTTGCGCCGATGTGCTGGCTTTGATGGAAGAAGTTTCCCAACGAGTATACCGGCAGTTTGGCGTGATGTTGGAGCCGGAAGTGAAAATTTTGCGATAGGAGCGGCCATGAATTGGAATAGACGGTGGAGAGAATTGGCGTTGGCCGTGGGTTTGGCAGCGACAGGGTTGCTGATGGTGATTTTCACAAATAAGGGGAGAAGCCTGGGGTTTTTATTGTTTGCCCTGGGCGGCGTGTTTTTGTTAGCGGCTTGGCTGATGATATTGGCGGTCCTCAGCCGGCAGGCGGCGGGACTTTTGGGCCGGGCGGCTCATTGGGCTAGCCTGGTAACTTATATATTGCTGGCGGTTGGGGTGCTATCTTTCTTTTTGATTGAAGGATTGATTCTTCAGCGTGCTGGCGGAACCAAGGAGCCGGACGCCAATACCCTGATTGTTTTAGGAGCGGGTCTGAGGGACGATCAGCCCTCGGCGGTATTGGCTGCCCGCCTGCAAACTGCCCTGG
>CATJIY010000204.1 GCA_949740695.1 uncultured Eubacteriales bacterium | reverse complement strand
TGTATAGCAGTCTCAACCGCTGAATTAGGTGCAACTTTAGATATTTTTATTCTTTCTCGCTCTCCTCCTGCTCCATCCGCTTCCAAAGAGTCAGCAACGTACCCGCGCTCTCCCCCTGCTGCTCCAGCACCCGCGGAATCGCCCCCAATGCGGTGCTACCAAGATCGTCATGAGCAAAGGACGGCCGCCCCTGATAAAACCGCAAATTAATCCTGGGGTCAGGTTGACTGTCATACCGCAGCGCCCGAACCTTTGCCTCCTGCAGCATGGCCTCCGCCCCTTGCCGGTCTCCCAACTCCAACCGCCCGCCAGCGCTACAGGCAAACAGCATGGCGGTATATCGGTCCAAATAACAGGGTTCGCCGGGATTTAAGCTGTCCAGCAGGGCAATCAGCCAATGAAGCTGCTCCAAAGCGGCGGCGTACCGCTTTTCTCCGACCAGACAATTGGCCATTCCCATGCAGGTCTGCATCATCCGCCAAACACAGTCCATCATGCTCTCTGCCAATGGCTTACGGGCCTCCTCAAACCGCCCCTCTTCCGCCAGCATATAACCAATCTGATAGTTGTTTACCCCGCCATCGTTGCTGTCGGCCAAGGCCTTGAGCGCTTCCTCCTTCCGTCCTAATCCAGAAAGACAACTGCTAATTGCTAGCATCAAGGTTCTCCGCCCCAAGCTGGGGTCGGTATTCTGATCCAAAAGCCCCTCCGCCCGACGAAAAAGCTCCAAAGCTCGCTCCAGCATAGTCTCTTGATTTTGAACAGTAGCTCCCACCAAAAACAAATAAGCGCTGTGAAAAACCACATCAAACCGGTTGGGATACCGCAACAGAGCTTGCTGGGCCAAAGGAATACCTTTTTCCATATCACTCTGACGAGAGCACGCCCGGATTTGCTCCACCAATTCCGACCAGCCGGTATTCAGTTTACGATAACCTAAAAGCGCATCCACTGACCGCTGAAAAAAGTTTGCCAAGCCAATCAAAGTACCGATATCAGGGATGGAGGCGCCGCTTTCCCATTTCGATACCGCCCCTATCGTCACGCCCATAGCTTCGGCCAATTGAGCCTGAGTCAGCTCCATCTCCCGCCGGCAGCGCCGGATATTTTCCCGCAAATGATGTTCCATGACCCAACCTCCTTTGATTCACGTCTATCTGCCAGCGCCTCTGCTCTGAATCATTGTCCCATCAGCTCCAACGCCGCTTTGGCCGCCGCCTGCTCGGCAAGCTTCTTGCTATGACCTGATCCCTCCGCCAAAACATTGCTGTTAATCAATACTTCCATCACAAAAATCTTTTTATGATCGGGTCCGCTTTCTTCCTTCAAGCGATACGAAAGCACCTCTTCATGATTTTTCTGGACAATTTCTTGAAGAGTGGTTTTATAGTCTACCACCTGACGGCTGTGCATGACCTCTTCCGCCTTTTTTTTGATAAAATCCAGAATAAAGGCCTGGGCTGCCTCCATTCCACCGTCCAAATAAATGGCCGCCAACACTGCTTCTACTGCATCCGCCAGCACCGATGGCCGTTGGCTACCGCCGCCAGCCCGCTCGCCCCGCCCCAGCAGCAACCGCTCTCCCAAATCGATCTGACGGGCAAATTCATAAAGCGACCTCTCGCACACGATGGAAGCCCGCAGCTTGGTCAGCTCCCCTTCGGGCAAACTACGATATTCTGAATAAATATAGCGGGCACAGATCAATCCTAGCACGCTATCTCCCAAAAATTCCAGCCGCTCATTGCTGGAGGTTCCCCGTTCTTTATTTTCGTTGGCATAAGAGCTGTGGGTCAACGCATTTTTCAGCAAATTCGGGTGCTGAAAAGTATACTCATAATGGGCAAAATCGGACATAGGAATTCTCTCTCCTTGGTATAAGGCGGCGCTCCGCCCGCATAATCTAAAAAGACGCCCCGCAGCGCGGGCCGCAGGGCATCTCAGATGAACCGTTTACATCCGGTCGGAAATATATCCCACCACATCGCCAACAGTTTTCAGATTCATCAACGCGTTCTCCTCCGCCTCTTCTATGCCAAAGGTTTCTTCCGCCGCCATCATCAGCTCCATAACATCAATGGAGTCCGCGTTGAGATCCTCCACCAGCAAGGTATCCATGGTGATATCCTCAGGGTCTACGCTGAGCTGTTCCGCAATTAGCTGCTGTAATTTTTCAAATACCATATAAAATCCCTCCGAAATCGAGTAATGCTATTTCCAGATCTTGTTTGAAAAAAGAAAATGCCAATTTTCACAAAAGTCACCGCCCTAAGCAAAGAAAAAACGGGGTTACTCTACAGCTTTTTGTGAAATTTACTGAGCGCCATTCTGTTTGCGCCCACCAATCTCTAGGTATCGCAAACTGTTGTGCTGCCGCAAATAACGGAGCCTCGTGCAAAAAACTGCAATATCACTTTATTCAAACAGACCTTAAAGATTGTTCTATCGTTGCGATTATAACAGAGCAATCCTGGGTTGTAAATATATTTCCAAATAATTTTACGATTTCTTCTCAGAGATCGTCATATGGTCTATATTTTCGGCAACCTGCCCAATAAAGCCGCTGTGCGCAAATAGGATCGCCTGCTCCACAGCGCTGCAAAACGCCCGGGCGTCTGAAGATCCATGAGCCTTGATTACCGGCCGGGAAATACCCAGCAACGGCGCACCCCCCACCGATTTATAATCCAATGTATGTTTCAGGTGACGCAGTCCAGGCTT
>CATJIY010000203.1 GCA_949740695.1 uncultured Eubacteriales bacterium | reverse complement strand
GACGACGATCTTCAGGCCGGGATGTACTTAGCGGCAGTGGACTATTTGGCGGCGCGGGGCTATGGACAATATGAGATTTCGAATTTCGCGCGACCAGGCCGGGCCTCCCGTCATAACCAAAAATATTGGGATTTATCGGAATATTTGGGGTTTGGCTGTTCGGCGCATAGCCTGTACGGCGGGCGGCGGGTTTATTATGAGGAAAGCCTGAAAGACTACCTTTCCGGAACCAGAGCGCCTGTTTTAGAGGAAGAGGACGGTCTTTCGCAAAACGGCCGCCTGGGGGAGTACCTTATGTTGGCGCTGCGTACTGCGAAAGGTATTGAGGAGGGGGGCTTTGCCGCTCGTTGGGGGCGGGATTTCACCCCCTTCCGGGAAAAGCTGGCCCCTTATCTGAAGCTGGGCCTGGTCCGCCGGGAAAAAAGCCGCTGGCGGCTGACGCCCGAGGGGTTTTTCATCTCCAACCGGGTGATTTGTGATGTGTTGGAAGCATTATAACGAAAGGTAGAACAAGCTATGAAATCCACCTTGTGGAAATACCTGCGGCCTTACCGCTCGGTATCCATCATCGGTATGTGTAAAAACGCCGGAAAAACCACCGCCCTTAACCGGATTATTCGGGAGACCGCAGGGGAAGGCCGGGTTTTGGGACTTACTTCTATTGGAAGAGACGGCGAGAGCCAAGACCTGGTCACCGGCACTGCAAAGCCGGGTATTCATGTGGCGGAGGGGACGCTGATAGCCACCGCCTCGGATTTGATTTTACATCATTGCGACGTTACCCGGGAGATTTTGGACACCACAGGAATGGGCACCCCCATGGGGGACGTGGTGCTGCTGCGGGCGAAAAGCTGCGGCTCTATCCAGCTGGCAGGTCCCTCTATGACCACGCAGCTGGCCCGCTTGCGGGAGGAGTTCTTCCGGTTTGGCGCCGGTTTGGTGCTGATTGACGGCGCTCTCAGCCGCAAGACGCTTTGCAGCCGCAAAGTGACCGAAGCCACCGTTTTATGTACCGGAGCCTCTTATCACAAGGATCTGGAGGTGGTGGTGGAGGATACCGCCCATCAGTGCCGCATGCTTACTCTGCCCGAGACTGAAGATCGAGGGTTGCGGCAAGCGGTGGAAGAACTGGGAGAAGACTTCCGCGGAGTGCTGATTTTTGGGGAAAAAGGGCCTTGGCAGGCGCCCGCCGGTCTTTCGGTGGAGGACGCCTTGCGGCAGGAACAAGCCGCGGGGGCCAGGGCGGTGTTTTTTGGCGGAGCCTTGTCCGATTTTGTGGCAAAGCCGCTGCTGATGTCCAACGCGCCGCTGAAGGGACTGGCTCTGGTGGTGCGGGACAGCAGCAAGATCCTGCTCAAACGGGAAAATTATGAGAAGATCAGCCGTCGGGGCGCGGTCCTTCAGGTGTTGGATACGGTGAATTTGGTGGCCGTTACCATCAATCCCTTTTCGGCCTATGGATTTCATTTCACCAAGGAAGCGCTAAAAGAAAAAATGGAGGCCCGGGTGGGCCTGCCGGTCATCAATGTTTTGGAGGAGGATCCATGATTACACTGACCTATGCCCAGCGGGAAAACATTGGATTTCAATATGTGTTGGACGCCATTCATCCCTGTTCCCCTTATGGGGAGGAGCGGGTGCGGGAGCTGACCCCTTTTACCCCTGAACAAAAGCCCGAGTTGGAGCGGCAGTTGATCAATCTGCAAAAAGCGGCCCGCAGGCAGGCGGTGGAGTTGGAACGGCCCGCGGAGGTCTGCTGCCATGAGGAAGCAGCATCTGGGGCAGAAAAGATTTCCAGACCAGTCTCCTGGCAGAAGGCGCTGGATCAGATGTTGCTGGTATTCATGACTGTCAAAAATGTCCGCGCCGCCGCGAAAAAATGTCTGGAGGCCCCGCTAAATGAGATCGAACTGTTTGAACTCAAGCGGTTTTTGTTAAAATGCGAGGAAATGTATCCTTTGTTTCAGCAGGTGCAGCAGGCGCTGGACTTCCAGGGGATTTGGCTGGAATCCACCACTGAGGCGTTGGATATTTTAGACCCGGAGCATAACCGGGTGGCTTCTTTTTATATCGCTGACAGCAGTTCGCCAAAGCTGCGGGCGCTGCGAAAGGAAAAACGGGAGCTGGAGGAACAGATTCGCCGGGCTTCGGGTTCGGAGCGGGAAGAATTGCAGGCCCGGCGCACTTTGGCCGCCGCCGAAGAAGAACATGAGGAAATGGTGATCCGGGGCCGGCTGACCCAGGCGCTGCGGCCCTATGTGCCGGCGATGCTTCACAATATGGAAGCGATTGCCGATCTGGATTTGACCATGGAAAAAGCCCGGCTGGCGCAGAAGTACGGCGGCGTCATGCCGGTTTTCACCGAAAGCCGGTTGGAGATGACGGACATGGTCAACCCCCAGGTGGCTGATCTGGCGGAGAGCCGGGGGAAATCCTTTACTCCGGTGTCTGTCGTTTTGGAAGCGGGCGCGACGGTGATTACCGGCGCAAACATGGGAGGAAAAAGCGTGGCGCTTAAGACCATCGCCCTTAACGTGCTGCTGGTTCATTGCGGATTTTTCCCCTTTGCCGGGCAAGCGGCATGTCCATTGTTTGACAGTATGCACATTCTTTCCGAAGATCTGGAATCTATCGATCGGGGGCTTTCCAGCTTTGGCGGGGAAATGGTCCGGTTCAATCAGGTGGTGCGCCAACTGGACCAGGGATTTGCCTTTGTGTTGCTGGATGAGTTTGCCCGGGGAACCAACCCGGACGAGGGAGCGGCCATTGTTCAGGCTGTGACCGAATATCTTAACGGCCGCCGGGTGATGGCGGTGCTGGCAACCCATTATGACAACGTGGCTCCAAAAGCCAGCGCCCATTATCAGGTCATCGGACTGAAGGATCTGG
>CATJIY010000202.1 GCA_949740695.1 uncultured Eubacteriales bacterium | reverse complement strand
TTGATAAACGCTGGTTCATTATCAAGGGAGTATCCTTGCCGCGTTCTTTTGATTAAGATGATTCAGAAAGAATTTTGGATCGGTTTTCGACATTAGGTTGGCATGAGGCGTATTTTTACAGTTTGCCCGATTTCTTTTTGCCTGGAGCGGAAAATTGTGAACATTGCCTTGACAGACCTGATAAGACGCGATAAAATATAAGTTAATATGGCCGAACTGTAGCCATTGGTTAAAATTAGGAGGATTATTATTTATGCAGCTGCCAACGATTGTTTGGATCGTTGTTTTGCTGATCGCAGCCGCCGCAAGTCTTTTTGCAGGATATTTTTATCGAAAAAAAGTTGCAGAAAAGGAAATTGGCAGTGCCGAGGAGGAAGCAAAACGAATCATCAATGAAGCCATTAAGTCCGCCGAATCGAAAAAACGGGAATCGGTGGTAGAAGCGCGGGAGGAAATTTTTCGCGCTCGGTCAGAAAATGAGCGCGAGTGCAAAGAACGCCGGGCTGAGGTACAAAAACAGGAGCGCCGGGTTCAGCAGAAGGAAGAGACATTGGAGCGCAAGCTGGAGACTGTGGAAACCAAGGAAGAGAAACTCAATCAAAAGCTGAAATCCCTGGAGGAGCAAAAGGAAGAACTGGAAACTCTGAAAAAAGGACAGATGGAGTTGCTGGAAAAAATCTCGGCGCTTACCGCCGAGGAGGCCAAGGCTCAGTTGATCGCTCAGGTAGAGGGGGAAGCCCGCCACGACGCGGCCGTGAAGCTGAAGGAAATCGATCGTCAGTTGAAGGACGAGGCGGATGCTCGGGCGCGGGAGGTCATTGCCACCGCCATTCAGCGGTGTGCTGCCGATCATGCCAGCGAGTCTACCGTTTCGGTGGTTCCTTTGCCCAGTGATGAGATGAAAGGGCGGATCATTGGCCGGGAGGGCCGCAATATCCGCACACTGGAAACGCTCACCGGAGTGGATTTGATTATTGACGACACGCCGGAAGCCATTACGCTGTCCAGCTTTGACCCGGTGCGTCGGGAGGTTGCCCGGCTTTCGCTGGAAAAACTGATTACCGACGGCCGGATTCATCCCGCCCGTATTGAGGAAACGGTGGAAAAAGCCCAACGAGAGGTGGAGGCCATCATTAAACAAGAAGGCGAGCGGGCCATCTTTGAAACGGGTATTCATGGCGTCCATCAAGAGCTGATTCGATTGCTGGGCCGTATGCGGTTTCGTACCAGTTATGGACAGAACGTGCTGGCACATTCTATTGAGGTATCGCATATTGCCGGATTGCTGGCTTCCGAGCTGGGTTTGCCCTCTCAGCAGGTTACTTTGGCTAAGCGGGCCGGATTATTGCATGATATTGGGAAAGCGGTAACTCACGAGGTGGAAGGCAGCCACGTTAGCATCGGCGTGGATCTGGCTCGCAAATACCGGGAGAAGGAGGACGTGATTCACGCCATTGAAGCCCATCACGGAGATGTGGAAGCCCGCACTCCGGTAGCTTATCTGGTTCAGGCGGCGGATGCGATCTCAGCTGCCCGTCCGGGCGCCCGGAGAGAAAATCTGGAAGCTTACATCAAACGCCTGGAACGGCTGGAGGAGCTGGCTGGAAGCATGCCTGGCGTAGAAAAATGCTTTGCTTTCCAGGCAGGGCGAGAGATTCGTATTTTGGTCAACCCGGAAAAAATCCGGGACGACGATATGGTCATTCTTGCCAGGGATCTTTCCAAGAAGATCGAGACCGAATTGAATTATCCTGGTCAGATCAAAGTCCATGTGGTACGGGAGACTCGGGCGGTGGAATACGCCAAATGATCATCGCGCATCAGCCGGTCAATCGCCCCTTGACCGCGCTTTTGCAAAATTGCCGCCCTGCGAAAAGTCAGCGGGACGGCAATTTTTTATAGTTACAGCCGGCGGTAGGCCGGACGCTTTTTCAATAAAAGCAGTTCTAGGATAAACGGCGAGCCGCCCAGTAATACAAAGCTTCTCATAGCAGATTCTTAAAAAGAAAGCGGCGTCTAATATTTGGAAAACAGACGCCGCCGGGTAGCCAGTTGATCCCGAGGATATCCAGTCAAGCAGCAGGTATCTGCCACGGAATCCCTGATGAGAAAATTAGGTTGATTTTTCTAGAAAAAATCCCGAGATTTTCCCTAAACTGGCTATTGCAAAAGCCGGTTCGCTCTGTTACACTATGATGGGACAAAGTATGCGCCAAATAGAATGGCATAAGTCCCGAACCATCATGAGAAAGAGGATGACGAAAGATGATAAACGGCAAACCCCTGATCTGTATTTCCACTGACGGAAAATGGTTGGAAAGCGATTCCCGCCGCCGGGCGCTGGAGTGCTATCAGACTTATCCCAATGCGGTGGCCGCAGCGGGGGGCGTCCCCTTGACTACCACCGAGTTGTGCGTGGAGGACATGGCTGATCTTTGCGATGGACTTCTGCTTTCCGGTGGGGCGGATGTGGACCCGGAGCTTTATGGGGAAACTGCCCTGAACGATACTGTGAAGCCCGATCCTGCCCGGTCGGATTTCGAGGTGCCATTGATGAAAGCCTTTATGGAGCGAAAAAAGCCTATTTTGGGTATTTGCCGCGGCAGTCAGCTGATTAACGTGGTGCTGGGCGGCACCTTGTATCAAGATTTGGTGGAACAGTTGGGCTTTGTTCATATGAACGGAAATATCCGCCATCCGGTGACTACGGAGGAAGGTTCCGTATTGCGCGGGCTTTTTGGCGAAACCTTCCGGGTAAACAGTACCCATCATCAGTCGGTGAAGGAGCTGGCTCCTGGTTTGCGAGTCACCGCCCGCAGCGTAGAGGGTATTGTGGAAGCCTATGAACACGAAAGTCTGCCTATTTTAGCCACACAATTTCACCCTGAGCGGCTTACCGGGATTCTTTGGGATGACCGCACGCCAGATTTTCTTCCTTATTTCCAGCATTTTATTAAAATGGTAGCGGAAAACGCCCAAAACCGCTAACTGCGGTATCTTGCAAACAACGT
>CATJIY010000201.1 GCA_949740695.1 uncultured Eubacteriales bacterium | reverse complement strand
GCCACTACGGAGATAAATCCATCAATGACCACGGGCATCTGGCTTTCTGCCGCGCCTAAAAAAGCTCCGCACATGGCGCACAGATCCAACCCGCCCACCTTTTGCAGTACGTCTATGGGGTCGTTTCTTTGAGGCTGATGGAGGGCCAGCGCTTCCCGGATGACTTGTTTTTTCTTTTGAAAGGCATGATCCAACAAGCCGCCGCCCCGACCGGTGACTTGCTCCACTGGCGCGCCGGTAAGGGCGGCCAGCACTGCCGAGGAAGTGGTGGTGTTGCCGATGCCCATCTCTCCGATGCCCAGCATGTCCACTCCGTCTGCTTTTGCCTGTTTGGCCTGGCGGATGCCAACGGCTATGGCGGTCATGGCCTGCTCCCGGGACATGGCGGGCTGATGCCGAAGATTTTGGGTGCCATAGGCTACTTTTTCCTGGATTACCGCTGGACAGGGAACGTCGGTCATAACGCCTACGTCCACTACCCGCACTTCATCCCCAAAGTGATGCGCTAAAGCCGAAGCGCCGGTCATTCCTCGGGTTAGATTGATGGTTTGGGCCAAAGTCACCGATTGGGGGGTGGCGGACACTCCTTCGGCGCATACGCCATTGTCAGCGCACAGCACCAGAATCCGCCGCTTTTTCAACTGGTTATAAACCTGACCGGTGACGCCTGCCAGGCGGATTCCGATCTCTTCCAGCTGCCCCAGGCTTCTGGGGGGTTTTGCCAGACTTTCCTGTCGCTTTCTGGCGGCTTCCATAGCGGCGGTATCGGCTGGACGGATGGCGGCAATGGTCTGCCGCAGCAGCAATTGTTCCTTCATAAAATTCCTCCAAAGAAAACAGAGGGGGGCGCGCACATCTTTCGACCCCTGATCATTTGCTCCGATTTGGTTCGAGACGGCTCAAAGCTGAGGTAGACCATAAACAGGCTCTCAGAGATTTACATAGGATGATATTTGGCGTCAGATGAAAGCAGGCTCCCTGGGATCAGCTGATTGATAAAACCTCTGTGGCAATTATACCATGCTTTTTTGAAAAGTGCTACTTGTATTCCCGGCTTTTTTCCAGTACAATTTCATTTAAAGATTGTTTGAAAAAACAAAATCTGCCGGGTTATACACAAGGCGACGCCAGAGGCAAGGAAAAAGCCCAGATATTGCGGGTGGTTTTGCCTCTCGAGATGGCGGCGGATTGTGTATAAAGGCAGTATTTGATTTTTCAAGTAAGACCTAATTTTAATGGCCTGTCATGATAGGCCGTCTGTAAAAGGAGGACAACTTATGATCCGTTTTGACTGTGATTATTTGGAGGGAGCCCATCCCGCTATTTTACAGCGATTGATGGAAACCAACCTGGATCAAACCATCGGTTACGGAGAGGATCCATACTGCCAAGCTGCTGCCGAAAAAATTCGGACAGCCTGTGGCGCGCCTGACGCCGCCGTGCATTTTTTAGTGGGCGGGACTCAAACGAACACTGCGGTGATTTATTCTTTGCTGCGGCCCCACGAAGGGGTGCTTTCGCCTAGTACTGGCCATATCAACTGCCATGAAGTCAACGCTATTGAGGGCACCGGTCATAAGGTGTTGCCTTTGCCTGCGGAAAACGGTAAAATTACCGCTCAGGCTGTCGAACAAGCGGTGCTGGCCTGGCGAGAGGACGCCTCCTGGGAGCATATCGTAAAACCTGGCATGGTTTATCTTTCTCAGTCCACCGAGACTGGTACGATCTATTCCAAAGCAGAGCTTACCGCGATCCGGCAGGTATGCCGCAAATACCGGTTGCCTTTGTTCTTGGATGGCGCACGTTTGGGCTATGCGCTGGCGGCGCCGGGCAACGATCTGACGCTGTCTGATCTGACGCAGTTGTGCGATGTGTTTTACATTGGCGGCACCAAAGTGGGGGCGCTCTTTGGAGAGGCGGTAGTAATACCTAATCCTGATTTGATCGAGGGCTTCCGTTCTTTAATAAAACAGCGGGGCGGTTTGCTGGCCAAAGGTCGGTTGCTAGGATTGCAATTTGACGTGTTGTTTACTGACCGGTTGTACTTCCGGCTGGGCCAACATGCCATTGATCTGGCGATGAAGATGAAGGAAGGCTTTGCGAAAAAGGGGTATGCTTTTTGGTGCGATAGTCCTACCAATCAACAGTTCCCCATCCTCACCTGCCAGCAGGTGGAGCGATTGAGCCGGGATTTTTCTTTTGATGATTACGGTCCAGCCGGGCCGGACAGCCGGATATCTCGGTTTTGCACTAGCTGGGCGACTACTCAGGAGCAGATAGAAGCGCTGCTGAACGCTATTTGATTTCGCGGCTATTGCGGATAAAAAGCAATTTATTCAGATCAAATCATTTTTCTTATCAGTAGACGGAGTCCGCTATCTAGCTTTTATGATTTTCTATACCGTTCTCCTGACGGCTTTTACAAATCATTCATGGTTCTAAACAGGTTTCATGATATAATACTATCAGCAAGCGGCCGTTCCTTCCGCGTTTTTTAAATGGAGGCGATTGGATGAGCTTTATTGAGTTTAAAGAGGTTGTCAAGCGATATCAGGTGGGAGAGCAGGAAATTTACGCGGTGAACGGAGTGTCGTTTTCCATTGAACAAGGAGAGTTTTGTATCATCGTCGGTTCTTCCGGCGCAGGGAAAACCACTATTTTGAATATGCTGGGGGGTATGGATACCTGTACTGCGGGAATGATCCGGCTGGACGGTCAGGAAATCTCCGGATTTGACGCTCGCCGTCTTACCGAGTACCGCCGGCACGACGTGGGATTTGTTTTTCAGTTTTATAACTTGGTGCAAAATCTTACCGCTGTGGAAAATGTGGAGCTGGCTTCGGAAATTTGCCGGGCGCCTCTGGACCCGCGGGATACCTTGCGCCAGGTAGGGCTGGAGAATCGAATGGACAACTTTCCAGCGCAGCTTTCCGGCGGAGAGCAGCAGCGGGTGGCCATTGCTCGAGCTTTGGCCAAAGATCCCAAGCTGCTTTTGTGCGACGAGCCTACCGGCGCCTTGGATTATGTTACCGGAAAAAGTATCTTGAAGCTTTTGCAGGATACCTGTCGAAAGACCGGAAAAACGGTGGTGGTCATCACCCATAATACCGCTCTTACCGCTATGGCCGATCGGGTGATTCAGATGAAAAGCGGTTGGATTGTGGCTGACCGGGTTCAGCCCAATCCTCTATCTGTGGAGCAGATCGAATGGTAAGAAAAACTTTTTGGAAAGAATGTTTCCGGGCAGTACGAAGCAGTCTGAGTCGATTTTTGGCTATATTTTCCATTGTGGCGTTAGGGACTGGTTTTTTGGCGGGATTGCTGGCTACCACACCGGATATGCGTCATACGGTGAGCGATTTTTATCAGCGGACGCACCTTTATGATCTGCGGGTTATAGGAACCCTGGGACTTGAGGATGAGGATACCCGGGCCTTGGCCCAGGTGGAGGGCGTGGCCGGAGTTATGCCTGCAAAAAGTATGGACAGGGAAGTGTTACTCGCTTCTGGAGACGCTTTGACCGCTCGTTTTCATGGGGTAATCGCTTGGGAAGGCGAGGACCCTGCCCGGTTGAACCGAGTGGAGCTTGTGGAAGGACGTTGGCCTCAGGCGGATGATGAGTGCGTAGTGCTGTTAGAAAACAATTTGCGGAAGGATCTGCTTCCAGTGGGAGAAACCATGACCCTGCTTCCCCGGGAGACAGATGATGATGGGGAAGTTCCGGAGGAGCCGTTTACCCGACAGACCTTTACCATCACGGGAGTTGTAACCAGCGGGTATTATATCTCTACCATTCAACGAGGTAGCACTACAGTGGGAAACGGGTCTTTGGGCTGTATTGTTTATGTAAATCAATCGGTAATCGACTTGGATTATTATACTGATTTATTTATCGCAGTTCAAGGCAGCCAATCTGCCGAATCCTTTACTCCGGCTTATGACCAGTTGGTGGACCCAGTGAAAGAGCGGATTGAACAGCTGGCGGAAAGCCAGCGCCATGTCCGAGCCCACCGGCTCCGGCAGGACGCGCAAAGAGCGGTAGACGAGGCGCAAGAGGAGCTGAACGATCAGGAGGCGGATGGCCGGCATAAGTTGGCCAGCGCTTTGAAAGAGCTGAATCAGGGTGAGGCTGACTATGCCCAAGGCTTGTCCGATTATCAGGATGGTCTGGCACAGCTGGCAGATGGCCGGCGAAAACTGGAAGAAGGAGAGGCCGCTTTGCCAGAGGCGTTGGAAAAATTGAACCAAAGCGAAGCCGATTATGACCAGGGGCTAGCGGATTATCAACAAGGCTGGGAGGACTATCAGGAGGGCGTCCGGCAGGCCGATGAGGCTCAGGACGAATTGGCCGACGCATACCGGCAGATACAGGAGGGAACAGGCGAGCTGCTTAAAGTATTGGCGCAACTGGAGGAAGGAGAAAAAGAACTCCTTGCCGGCGAACAACAACTTGACCAGGCGGAAGCGCAGTTAAAAGAGGCGCAAAGCCAGTTGGACGCGGCGCAAGCCCAGCTGAAGGAGCAGCAAACACAGTTGGATCAAGGCGTGGCCCAGTTGGAAAATCAGCAGATCCAGCTGGAAGAGCGTAGGAATCAGCTGGATCAAGGGCTGGCAGCCGGACTGATTTCTTCGGAAGAATACCGTGTTCAGATGGCTCAGCTGATGCAGGCGCAAAACCAGCTGGACCAATACCGTCGGCAGTTGGAGGGGGGGCAGCGTCAAATTGACCAAGCGGAAGAGCGGATAACCCAGCAGCAGGTCCAGATTGATCAGGGGATGGCCCAGGTTTCTCAAGGGAGGCACGAGCTTTCCCAAGGGGGTTCGGCTTTGGCAGATGGTTGGGAGGAATATAACGCCGCCCGTAAAGAATTGGATGAGGCCGAGCTGCAATACCGTTTGGGCTGCTATCAGTTGGAAGAGAGTCGGGCCAAGTTGGAGCAGGCTCGGATGGAGTTGGAGGATGCGCAGATCCAACTGGAGGACGCTCGTCAGGAGCTGGACCAGGGCTGGGTTGATTATCAACAAGGACAGCAGGAGATTGCCGATGGTTGGATTGCGTTGAAAGAAAATGAGCAAAAGCTGGCTGATGCGCAAGCTGAACTGGAAGATGCTCGCCGGGAACTGGACAGCGGATGGACGGATTATGCCGATGGTGAAAAAGAGCTGGAGGAGCAGGCGGCTGACGCCCGGCTTAAACTACGGGACGCTCAGGAGCAGATTGATGAGATCGAAGATCCCACTTGGTATGTGCTTTCCCGCAGTGAAAGCAATGAGGGTTATATTTTTTATGAGAGTGACACCGAAAAGGTAGCGGCTATCGCCAAAGTGTTTCCGCTGTTTTTCTTTCTGGTGGCCGCGTTGGTGGCTTCTACCACCATGACTCGCATGATCGACGAGGACCGGGGTACGTTAGGCACGCTGAAGGCGTTGGGCTATTCTAACGCCGCCATCGCTGGAAAATATCTGGCTTATGCCGCTCTAGCCTGCTTATTGGGAGCGGCTGTTGGACTTTCAATGGGTTTGTCGCTGTTCCCGCGGGTAATCAGTAGCGCCTATACCATGATGTATCAATTGCCAGAAGTAAAGCCTTCCGGACACCTGGGCTTTGTTTTGTTGTCCACTGCGGTAATTCTAGTGGCTGTGTTGGCGGCGACCTTGGGCGCTTTGTGGGGGTCTCTTCGGGATCATGCTGCGGCGCTTATGCGGCCGAAAGCCCCTCCCGCCGGAAAGCGCATTTTGTTGGAGCGAGTTAAGCCGGTATGGCGCCGACTGTCCTTTACGCAAAAGATTACTGCCCGCAACCTTTTTCGATATAAAAAGCGGCTTTTCATGACTATTGTGGGAATTACTGGATGTACTGCTTTGCTGTTGGCCGGATTTGGCCTGCGGGATTCCATTCGGGATATCGTAAATATTCAGTTCACTCAGTTAGAGACCTATAATTTGACGCTTAACCTGAAGCATGATGGGGATCAGAATGCTGACTGGCGGATCGCAGCTGTTTTGCAGGACCCCGATCAGGTTATCGATTATCTGCCGGTTCATCGAGAATCCGGCAGCATCCGAAACGGCGAAAAGGCAACTGATGTGTTTTTGGTAGTACCTTCTGACGGCGTTCGGTTTGCGCAATTTCATGTATTTCGAGATCGGGTTCCCCAGAAGCCGGTGGCCTTTACTCCGCAGGGAGCAGTCCTTACGGAAAAAGCCGCCAAAGTGCTGGGGTTGGAGCCAGGAGACTCCTTGACGGTTCGCAATCAGGAGGATGTGGAGGCTGTGATTCCCGTTTCCGGGATTTGTGAAAACTATGTGCAAAGCCATTTATTTTTATCCAAAGAATTGTATGAGGCCGCATT
>CATJIY010000200.1 GCA_949740695.1 uncultured Eubacteriales bacterium | reverse complement strand
GTATGCGGTAACCATGTATCAGGAGCTGAACATTCCCAAGGGGTGGAGTAAATATTAAAGCCAGGGGGCGGCAGAATTGACGCGGGAGCAGGCCCTCCGGCGGAAGGCCGTTCCCAAAATGGTCATTGATCAGGGTAAAAATAGCTATTGTAAATAGGATTTTGGTGGAATCGCGGATGCAAAAAGCGGAAAGAAAGGAGTGGGCGAATGGCGCTGCCGCAGCAATTTTTAGACGAGCTGATCGCCCGCGTCGATATTGTAGAGCTGGTAAGCCGCTATGTGCCGCTAAAGCGCAAGGGCGGCAGTATGTGGGGCTGCTGCCCCTTTCACCATGAAAAAACTCCTTCCTTCCATGTGGAGCAGGACAAGCAATTTTTCAAGTGCTTTGGCTGCGGAGAGGGCGGCAACGCCATTCACTTTCTCATGAAGATTGAAAATCTCCCATATATTGACGCAGTACGCCGCCTGACTGAAATGGCCGGATTGGAGCTTCCTCAGGAGGAGGATGAGGGTAGGGGCCGGATGATGCGTCAGCGGTTGCTGTCTTTGAACAAGGACGCCGCCCGGTATTATTACGATACTTTGGCCGGGCCAGGCGGAGAAGAGGCCAGGCAATATCTGTTGGGCCGGGGTATGACTCCCCAGACGATCGTTCGGTTTGGTTTAGGCTATGCCGATCAGAGTTGGGATGGATTGATTTTAGCCATGCAGCAAAAGGGATATACCGTCCAGGAGATGGAAGCCGCCCGTTTGGCGAGCCGGGGGAAACGGGGCGGATGGTATTGCTTTTTTCGGGATCGAGTGATCTTCCCCATCATTGATATCCGAGGAGATGTGGTGGCTTTTGGCGGCCGGGTGATCCATGGAGATGGCGATGGACGGAAATATGTTAATAGTCCAGACACCCCAGTTTACAGCAAATCTCGCAATCTTTACGCTATGAATTTGGCAAAAAAAACGAAGGCGGGTCAGTTTATTTTGTGCGAGGGAAATATTGACGTGATTGCGCTGCATCAAGCGGGATTTGACAGCGCTGTGGCTTCCTGCGGGACAGCGTTTACCGCCGATCAAGCCCGGCTTTTGAGTAAATATACCCAGGAGGTGGTGATCTGCTATGACGCAGACGCCGCTGGCAAAAAAGCTACCGAAAAGGCCATCGATATTCTCAAGCAAAATGGACTTGCCGTTCGGGTGCTGGCTTTGCCGCCAAAACGAGACGCCCAAGGACGGGTGCTGTATGATAGCGAGGGCCGGCCCCAAAAGGTGGACCCGGATGATTTTATCCGGCAAAACGGGCCGGAGGCCTTCCAGGTTCTATTAGATAAGCCTCAAACAGACGGGCAATACCGGATGAGTGAGATTCGGAAAAAGTACGGTGATCTTTCCGACGACCAGACTCGCATTGTTTATCTGAAAGAGGCGGTAGCGTATCTGGCGGCACTACCATCTGCGGTGGAGCGAGAGGTTTTTGCTCGAAGCGCGGCACAGGAGGCCGGATTGGATCCAGGTAGTGTTTTACGGGAGATTGAGCGGGCGCGGGCAGGCCGGCGGCAGAAGGAAGAACGGACTTTTTTACGGGAGGCTCAGCAGCCGGAGCGGCGGCTGCAACCAGAAGCTTGGGGTCTGCGTTATGCCAACCCTTCTTCAGCAAGGAAGGAAGAATGGTTGCTGCGCATTGTTTTGGAGGATCCAGAATTGCTGGCTTATGCGCAAGTGCGCATTGACCGGGAGCAGTTTTCCTCGGACTTTTTGGGGAAGATTTATGAAAAGGCATGCAGTCTGTTGGATCAGGGCAGCGATCTTACTGCGGCTGCCTGTATGGCGGAATTAGATGAGGCTGAAGTGCGGCAGCTGACTAAAATTTTATCGGATCCGATCCAGCCGGAAAAAACAAAAAGCGCGCTAAGCGGCTTGATTGAGGAAATTCGAATAGAGCACGAGAAACACGATGCGTCGGAGGATGAGGGCATAAGAGCCATGAAGCTCATCCAGCGCAAGCGGGGATAAAGGAGGAATCGCCCAATGGCGGAGCAGGAAAACAAGGCGGTAAATAAACAGCAGGTGCTACACGAGCTGTTGGAGTATGGAAAGAAAAACGGCAAAATCACCATGAAAGAGATCAATCATGCCATTGACGCACTGGAGCTGGACGCGGGACAACAGGACAAGTTTTATACCGCGCTGGAAAAGATGGGAGTAGAAATCGCGGTAGAGGAGGATAGCTTGGAGGAAGATCTTCCTGAAGTGGAAGCTGAAAACTTTGCCGATGTAGAAGAGGTAACTGAGGAAGAAATCAACGACGCCATTGCTATGGCCGATGGACTTGCCATTGACGACCCGGTGCGGATGTATCTTAAAGAAATCGGTAAGGTGGATCTTTTGACGCCAGAAGAAGAAATCGAACTGGCAAAGCGTATGCTGGAGGGGGATGAGGCCGCCAAGAAACGGTTGGCGGAGGCTAATCTTCGGTTGGTGGTTTCTATCGCTAAGCGGTATGTGGGCCGAGGGATGATGTTTTTGGATTTGATTCAAGAAGGAAATCTGGGTTTGATTAAAGCGGTGGAAAAATTTGACTATACAAAAGGTTATAAATTCTCCACTTATGCCACATGGTGGATTCGCCAGGCCATCACTCGCGCTATCGCGGACCAGGCGCGCACGATTCGGATTCCGGTGCATATGGTAGAAACGATCAATAAAGTGATTCGGGTATCCCGACAGCTTTTGCAGGAGCTGGGGCACGATCCTGCTCCCGAAGAGGTGGCCGAGGAGATGAATATGCCGGTCCAAAAGGTGCGGGATATTTTGAAGATCGCCCTGGAGCCAGTTTCGTTGGAAACTCCCATTGGCGAGGAAGAAGATTCTCATTTGGGGGACTTTATTCCCGACGACGACGCGCCCGAACCCGCCGAGGTGGCATCCTTTACCTTACTGAAGGAGCAGCTGGTGGAAGTGTTGGGTACCTTGACGCCCCGAGAGGAAAAAGTGCTTCGTTTGCGTTTTGGCATTGAGGATGGCCG
>CATJIY010000199.1 GCA_949740695.1 uncultured Eubacteriales bacterium | reverse complement strand
GCCAGCTGGCTCTGCACCCCCTGCCAGCCGTCCCCTCGCGGGTCCTGAAACGGGTCCAACCAAATATCAATCCGCGCTTTTGCGTATTTGTTGGTCAACACATAACCCACTGCGGCCGCACCAACGCCAGCGCCTCCCAGCCCCAGCCAAAACAGGTTTGCTCCAGCAAAAAAAACAATAATCAACGCAATCGCGGCGATAATCAAAGTTCCCGACAAATGCTTTTCCCAATATAACTCTAAAGCAAACACCCCCACTACGCCCAAAAAGGGCAACAGACCATATCGCAGGGTGTGCATTTTCTTCTTTCCCAAAATGCTGGCCATACTGGCACAGAAAAGAATGGTAGCCACCTTTGCCAGCTCAGAGGGCTGAAACTGCCCGACCAAAGGAATCTGAATCCACCGAATGGCGCCTTTGCGATTGATCCAAAAACTGCTCAACCCGGGAATCTTGATCGTAGCCATTACCGCAATAGCCAGAATCAGCGCGGGAATGGCATAATAATGCAGCCGGTGATAATTGTACTTGGAAAGCACCAGCATCACCACCACCCCGCCAGCGGCAAAAATTCCCTGCCGAAGAATAAAGTACATGGGATTGCCTCCCTGTGTGTCATAAGAGGTGGCATAACTGGCAGAAAATAAACACACCAGCCCTAATCCCAACAACAGAAAGGTGAGCAACAACAACGGGCGGTCCAAATGACCGCTGCGCTGGACTTTCCTCTCCTGATCGTTTTCGGGAGCGGTTTTGACCGCGTGTTTAACCGGTATGGATCGGTTCTGTTTCTTTCGAGCCGTATTAACAGCGGCCATAGAACAAGCAGCTCCTTTCTGCACGGCAAAAAGCCAAACGGGGCCGCGCCGGAGCGCGGATATAACGAAAGATCAGGCGAGCAGGGAAAACACACAAAGCGCGGCGGTAAGGCCGGCTGCGACAATGACGATTTTCCACTCACTCCAACCGCAAAGCTCCAGATGGTGATGAATGGGAGCCATCTTGAAAAACCGTTTCCCATGCGTAGCTTTGTAATAGAACACCTGAATGATGTCCGACAGGGTTTCAATAATATATACCATTCCCACCGGGATCAGAATCAAAGGCATATCATAGGCAAAAGCCATAGCACATACCGCTCCGCCCAAAAAGAGCGACCCGGTATCCCCCATAAATACCTTAGCTGGATGTTTGTTATACAGGAAGAATCCCAACAGTCCCCCGGCCAACGCCAGGGAAAACGTGGAAGCGCCGCTATCCTCCCGCAAAAATACCAGGGAGAAAAACACCGCTACCACAAAAGTCACCGAAGTACATAACCCGTCGATACCGTCGGTCAGATTGACCGCGTTATCCGCCCCTACGATGATAAAAACACTGAGAGCCAAATAAACCACCCAGGGAACCGTCACTGTCTTTCCGATAAATGGCAGATACAACTGCGCGCTGAGATAACCCATCACTCGCATAATCACCAAAAAAAGCACCGCCGCCGCCATTTGCAGCAACAGTTTCTGCATGGCGGTCAGACCCTTGTTGCGCTTTTTGCGAATTTTGGTCCAATCATCCACAAAGCCCACTGCGCCAAATACCAGACTTAAGCCCAACATCACCAACGGACGGTAGTCCTCTCTGGCAACCATGCGGGGCAGCGTGACCAGCACCGCCAACGAAGCGGCAACGATAAAGATAACGCCGCCCATGGTAGGCGTGCCCTGTTTTCCGGCATGCCAGGTAGGGCCGTCTTCTAAAATCTTCTGACCGAAATGCAGCTCACGCAATTTTTTGATAATCAGCGGAGCCAGCAATGCCGCCAGGCCAAAGGCCAGACCCGCGGTTTGGATCAAATATATAATGCCAACCATAATGTTTCTCCTGTCGTTTGGACTTCTTTCTTTGGAAAAGGACTTTTACGAGATTTTACGCAAAAGCCTGAATCAGACTGTTGCCAACTCAGCCAACGCCCGAGCCACTTCCTCCCGCTCATCCAGGTGGTGCTT
The DNA here is from genome assembly GCA_949740695.1 of uncultured Eubacteriales bacterium. Classification (GTDB taxonomy): domain Bacteria; phylum Bacillota; class Clostridia; order Oscillospirales; family Butyricicoccaceae; genus UBA4644. The sequence goes on along the minus strand of CATJIY010000199.1, from coordinate 7,381 downwards.
TTCCCCCGCAATCTCCTGATAGATTTCCTGCCCCTTCCCCATCAAAAGGACAATATCGTCTTTCTGCGCGTTTTTCACCGCCCAGGCGATGGCCTCCCGCCGATCAGGGATAATCACTGGTTTTGGCTTAGGCCCCATTCCTGCCACAATATCCGCGATAATATCCTCCGGCTTCTCACTTCGAGGATTATCTGACGTAACCACGCATACATCACAACCGGCAGCGGCGATTTTACCCATCAAAGGACGTTTCGTTTTATCACGGTCGCCCCCAGCGCCAAACAATCCGATGATTCGCCCCTTGGCATAACTTCGAACGGCTTGCAGAATATTTTCCATACTATCTGGGGTGTGAGAATAGTCAATCATTACGGTGAAATCCCTCCCGGTGGGAACTACCTCTGCCCGCCCTTTAATGCCTTGGGCAGTCTCCAATGCTTGAGAAATCTGCTCTAGCGTCAGCCCCAAAGCCAAACAACAGCCGACGGCCGTCAAGGCGTTATATACCGAAAACATTCCTGGGATACCCAGCCGCAACCGCGCAATTTCCCAACCATGAACGGCTACCATGCGAACGTCCTGAGGGCTAAGGCGAACATCCTTGGCCACCAATCCGGCGTCGTCCCGCCGGGTGGAAAAAGTAATTTGAGCACAAGTCTTTTCCCTTGCCAGCCGCTCTCCCCAGGGATCATCCAAATTGAACACACTGGTATGACACCGTTCAAACAACTGGGCCTTAGCCTGAAAGTAATGCTCCATATCGCCATGAAAATCCAAATGATCCTGGGTCAGATTGGTAAATGCAGCCACTTCAAAGGGCAACCCCAACACTCGGTTCAGCGCCAAACTATGGGAGGACACCTCCATGACTGCGTATTCGCATCCGGCCTCCTGCATTTCTTTGAGTATGCCGTAAAGTTCTAGCGATTCTGGAGTGGTCCGGGCAGATTCCCGGGCAGTCCGCCCAAAAAAGATTCCATTAGTGCCAATCAGGCCGCAGGAGTGTCCGTTTTGCTCTAAAATATGTTGAATCAAATGGGTCACAGTGGTCTTTCCATTGGTTCCCGTAACGCCGATCAATTTAAGCGCCCGCTCAGGATGCCCATACCACTGGGCCGCAACCTGAGCTAGCGCAGCCCGGGTATCGGAAACCTGCCAGCAGCAGACCTCCTGTGGCAGAGGCTGTTGAAGGGGTGCTTCTACCAACACTGCGGACGCACCCTGCCGGACAGCATCTTCCACATACTGGTGCCCATCGCTTTGAAAGCCCCGTATGGCAACGAACAAACACCCGGGAACGGCTTTTCTAGAATCGTAGCAAACGCTGGTAACCTCCGCATCCTCCGGGCCAGCAAGAATCACCGCAGATGTTCCTTGCAACAGTTGGGTCAGTTTCATAGTTCCTCCCTTTCCAATTTCCATGTCCTTAGCTTTGGACCGTCACTGGGACCGCTGAGCCATATCGGTGGTTTCCACAGTCAAAACCGTGCCATAATCCACCTGACTGTCCGCAGGAATATACTGTTTGGTAACCGTCTGAGAACCTTCCGACACGCCGCCTGCTACTCGGATATACAACCCCAACTTTTGCAGCGCCGCCTTTGCTTCGCTAAGGCTTTGGCCGGAAAGATCGGGGACGGCGACCGGCGTATCCGGTTTGCTCCCGCCCATATAAATCAAAGCCTGGGTATTGCTAGAGAGGGTTGCGCCTGCAGCTGGCAGCTGATCGGTAACCTTAGCCTCCTCACCAATTGTGGTACAGCTCAAGCCTTGTTTTTTCAATGCGGCCTCCGCTTCGCTGAAGGTCATTCCCACCACGTCGGGCATAACCACATTTTTAGACTGCATCTCTTCCTCAGTATAGATGGGATCAATATCTAAGTACGGCAGAGCTTCCTCCATAAATCTGCGCACCACCGGCGCAGTATTTACACCGCCAGTAATGGGCGCTACAGTTGGAACGTCTAACATGATTAAAACGGCAATCTGAGGATTATCTGCCGGAGCGAAAGCCACAAAAGAAGTAACATACAACCCCTCGGTATTGGTAGCGATCATATCGGCAATCTTTTCCGTTGTTCCAGTTTTGCCAGCGATTCGATAGCCAGCTACATAAGCGTTTTTACCAGTACCTGTTTTAACCACGCTTTCCAGCATATCTCGCATTTGCTGAGAAGTTTCTTCAGAGATCACCTGGCGCACCTCGGTGCGGCCAAAGGTTTGCGCTGTGGTGCCGTCGGCATTGCGAATTTCTTTGACGATGTGAGGCTGTAGCAACGTACCGCCATTGGCCACCGCCGATACGGCGGTAATCATTTGCAGCGGCGTAATGCTGAAGTTCTGTCCAAAGGAATACACCGCCAGGTCCACGTTGCTCTTCAAATTATACAATCCCATTTCCTCTCCGATTAAGTCTACTCCAGTCTTTTCCCGCAAACCAAAGGCTTCTACATATTGGGTAAACCGATCCTTACCCAGTTCCAGTCCAATGGTCATCAAAGCGGGGTTACAAGACTTTTCCAGTGCGCCACGCAGGTCCAAACTGCCGTGACCAGCGGTTTTCCAACAACTGATAGGCCTGGGATACCCATCCACTACTTTAAAGCCTGGACAATAAAACTGGCTAGCCTGCGTGACCACGCCCTCTTCCAGCGCAGCGGCAGTCGTAATCATCTTAAAAGTAGAGCCTGGGTAATACAAAAAGGAAACCCCTTTATTGCTCCACTGGGCATAAACCGCATTGCTCCGGGCGGCGGCCCGTTCTTCCTCATCGGCAATGGCCGCAATCTCTTCCAATTTTTTCGTATCGGTAATGGTAAAGGGATCATTGGGATCGAAATCCGGATAGGACGCCATGGCCAAAATACCCCCATCATTTACGTCCATCACCAAACCAATGGCGGAACCCTGAACGTCGTTATCATTATAGGCGATTTCCAGGTTCTTCTCCAAAAAGTGTTGAAGCACCTCGTCGATAGTCAACACTAAAGACTGCCCCTCTTGGGCAGGATAATACATCTCATAGTCCTCGGTCAACGCGTTTCCCCGGGCATCGGTCAGAGCCACCGCCCGGCCCGGCGTGCCGGTAAGCACCTCATCATATTTTTTTTCCAAACCGGTAAGTCCCTGCTCATCTGTACCCACGCACCCCAACACATGGGCCAAGAACCGGCCATAGGGGTAGTAGCGGGTAGAATCTGACTGAAAATACAGTGCGCCAGTAAGCTTATTGTCGTTGATAAACTGCCGGACTTCATCCGCCTCCGCCTTTTCAACCCCTCGACGAATCACCTGGTAAGCGCTGTCTTTTTCCGCTTTGGTACGAAAGCCCTCCTCTTCCACCTCCAGCTGGCTAGCCAGCATTTGCGCGATCAAATCCACTCGATACGCCCGAATCTGGCTTTTCTGCTCATCAGTCAGGGCGGCGTCATCTCCCTCCCGCCAACCAAGCAGCTCCTTTTCTGCAATAGTAAGTGCCTTAGCCGCGTCTGGGTTAAGCTGCCTTGGATTCAAGATAAGCATTTCTGTACTAGCAGAAATCGCCAACGGCTTTCCGTTGGTATCATAAATGGTTCCTCGAGTGGGGTAAATGGTTACGTCTCGAGTCTGACTGCTAAGCGCTTTTTCTTTATAAAAATCCTGATGGATGATCTGCATCCAAGCCAACCGAATCACCACCGCCAACGTGCATCCTACGCAAAAAAGCGCAGTCACTAGAAGAATCCTGCGGCGAATGTGTTTATCTGCCTTTCGATCGATCTGAGACATATTGGCTCCTTTAGACTAAAAACGAAAAAAACGTCGCAACCGGCAAGTAGGAAAAATGGAGCAAGCCGCCTCCCGCGCCTTACTCCCCTTTCTACGCCTCTTTCACACTATATCCATTCCCTAGTTCAGATATTCCAATACTCTGCCAAGCCCCTGGGTCAGCCGGGATAAAAATCCGCCGCCGGCCTGAATCATTTCAGAATTGGCGGCAACATCCGCCACCATCATCTGATCTCCAGCATCCATTTCCAGATAATTCACCTGGCTCTTGTCCATTTTAACCATACCCAGCTGATTCTTGGCGTAATCCTCCACGTAAGTTAAATTATACATTTGCTCTTTTTTCGCATTAAGCGCGTTAATTTCTCCCGCCATCGCGGAAATATCTTGACGCAGTTTCGCATTTTGCAGATTGACTGTAGCTAGCTGCATGTAACTGGCTACAATGCCGATGAGTACCACGAAAACACAGCAAAGAATCATGGTATATTTCCCATAGGGAACTACGGCGGCCTTTCCCCGAATCTTTTTTTTCGGGAGGACCTCCAGCTGCTTCTCTCCTGGGTTCTGCTGGGCTGGAAATCGTTCATATTGAACGGCTGTATTATCTTGATATCGGCTCATATTTTGCTCCTCTTGCTGGCGAGAACTCAGCCCATCGGCCAGTTCTCAAAACGGTTATAACTTTTCCGCTACCCGTAAACGGGCGCTGCGCGCTCGCGGATTTTCACACTGCTCCTCTTGCCCGGCCGTCAAAGATCCATGGCTGACCAGACGAATTCGAGGCGTCTTTCCGCAGACGCACACCGGAAAGGCAGGAGGACAGGTGCAGCCCCGAGCCCCTTCCTGAAAAATGTGTTTGACAATCCGATCCTCCAACGAATGAAAACTGATTACCGCGCACCGGCCTCCAGGTTTCAAACAGGTCAGCCCATCGGCAACGGCAGTTTCCACCGCCCGAAGCTCTCCATTTACCTGGATACGGATAGCCTGAAAGGTGCGCTTTGCAGGGTGCTGTTTTTCTTTTTTTGCTGCTGCAGGCATGGCGCTTTTAATGACATCCACTAGTTGAAAGGTAGTTTGAATAGGAGCGGCCTCCCGCTTGGAAACAATCGCCGCAGCAATTCTCCCGGCAAACCGTTCTTCTCCATACAGCCCAATAACCCGACGAAGCTCGGCTTCGGACTCTTGATTGACAACCTCCCAGGCGCTGTAATCTTGCGTCTGATCCATCCTCATATCCAACGGCGCGTCCCGCATATAGGAAAACCCCCGCTGAGGATTGTCCAGTTGATAAGAGGACACACCCAGATCAAAAAGTATCCCGTCAATGCTTGCAACCTCTAACCGCGCCAACTGCTCCTTTAAGTTGGCAAAATTACTCTGCACAAAAGTGATTTTACCCAAATAATCGGCCAAACGAATCTTTGCTGCCGTCAACGCTTCCCAGTCTCGATCAAAGCAGATCAGCCGTCCAGTATCCAACCGCTGGACAATGGCTAGAGAGTGCCCCCCGCCGCCAGTAGTAGCGTCCACATAGATTCCATCTGGCCGGATGGAAAGCCCCTCCAGACATTCCTCCAGCAGTACCGAAGTATGACAAAACTCCATATCAGACCCCCAAAGTATCCATCATATCGGCCACTTCCTCAGTATCGGTAGCATCGTTATACCGCTTCCATGCGGCGCTATCCCAGATCTCCACGTGATCCAACATCCCGATAATGGTTACATCCTTTTGCAAGCCGGCATATTCCCGCAAGGCGGAAGGTATGACGATACGTCCCTGAGCATCCGGTTCACACTCAAAGTTGGCTGAAAAAAAACGTTGAACCTTACGCGCTTTGGAGGGGAGGGCAGCCAACTGAGTCTCAAAAGCATTCCACTTTTCCTGAGAATACGCATTGATGCAGTTATCCAGTCCCTTGAAAATCACAAAATGATCCCCTAGGGCTTCCCGCAGTTTAATGGGGAAGATCAAGCGGCCCTTTGCGTCGATGTTATGCTGATATTCACCGCGCACTGCTCTTCCCTCCCCCTCAGGATTCCACCACAAAATGGGCTAAAATGGTATTATTTCACCACAAATCACCACTCTGTTCTTTTATTATAAACGGATAACCGATAAAAGGCAAGAAAAAGTTTTTTGTTTTTTGGGGGAAAAATACGCAAAAAATCTTCAAACTTCGCGCTTTCCAAGCATTTGCACAGTTTTTAGAATAAAAAATTATAGTTGCATAAACCAAGCCGCATCTGGGAAAGATAACAGGGAAAATCAGCCGCATCGCGGCAGGAAAGGAAGATCATCCTATGAGCTATTTGAGATGCAACGCCCGCAACTGCACCAACAATCAGAACGACTTGTGCATTCTGGAGGGCATCCAGGTGGACGGCAAGAGCGCTGATTGCAAAAATGAAACCTGCTGCAGCAGCTTTACCCAGAGAGGCGACAACTACTCCAATGTGGTGGCCCGCAACTCCAGCGCTCGCCCGGAAACCGATATCGGCTGCGACGTCTGCAACTGCACTTACAATAAAGACTGCAAATGCAGCGCCTCCAGTGTGGACATCAGCGGTTCGGGAGCTTGCAGCTGCCGGGAAACCCAGTGCAGCACCTTTGACTGTAAAAAAGGTATGTGCTAAAATTATGCTCCACAAAAAACCGCCGGCCCGAAGCTTCGGACCGGCGGCTGTGTGAAAAAAGCATGATTTTGCCTATAAAAAGCGGCGATTTGTTTGAAAAAGTGTACTTTATCAAACAAATCGCCGTTAAACCTTCCTGATACTTTATCGACCACAAGGAAACGAAAATAAGAGAAATTTTCGTAAATTCAGAAAAAGCGCCAACCGTTCCAAAAAGTACGCTATCTCAAACGGCATCCCTCAAAATTACTTACTTTTTCTTTTTGGCACGCTTCCACAGGCTAACTGCCGCCGCCATCGCAGCCAACGCACCAGCGGCAATAACGCCGGCCTTTGCCGCCTGAACCAGTTTATATTGCCGCAACTCTTCCTCAGGCGTAATCAAATCATCAGGATCAAATACTTCTTCTTGGGTAACAGTGGCAGTATATACCGTATCACAGTTATCCAGCACCAGCAGCCGAACGGTTTTTCCCGCCGCCATCAAGGCGCTCATAGCATCTTCCTCAAAAGTAAGATAGCCTTCCTGGGTAATTTGAATACCTGTATAATGGAACTCATGATTGGCAGTGACTCGCTTGCAGGTATTAGGGATCGGCGTAAGCGCATCCTCTGCGTAGTAGCAGATGGTCCCATGCTGGCCAAAGTTAGCCCGCTTGCCCTCCTGAAAATCCGAGGGGATCCGCAACAAGCTGTCTTCGGTGGTCAAAGCCCACACACCCGGCTGGTCCTTCACTGGCTGGAGCACTGCCGAAACATAGTCCCGAACATACAGTCCCGCGCCTGCTTCCTTTTTGTGAATAAAATAAGCAGCCCGGCGATACCAGCATTTATCCAGTTGGGACTGGCGGGATTCTCGATGAGCCGTTTCCGCATCCGAATTGGCAGCAGGATCGTTAGCACAGTAAACATACTCTCCCAGCTCCTGGCTGAAATAATAGCCTACCAGGGTAATCAAATGACCGTTGGT
>CATJIY010000198.1 GCA_949740695.1 uncultured Eubacteriales bacterium | reverse complement strand
GGGCCACCGAGGAAATAGCCGCTAAAGCCTCTCCCCGAAAACCCAGCGTACCGATGGATAGCAAATCGCTTTCCTTCCGCAGCTTGCTAGTGGCATGACGCAAAAAGGCAGTGCGCACATCCTCAGGCAAAATGCCGCTGCCGTCGTCAGTAACCCGAAGATAGGCAACGCCCCCCTGGCGCAGTTCCACCGTAATATGCCTAGCCCCCGCGTCTATCGCGTTTTCCACCAGCTCCTTAGCTACCGAGCCGGGACGCTCCACCACCTCGCCGGCGGCAATCAGGTTGGCCAACTGGGGGGACATCTGAAAAATTTGCGCCATATCCGCTCCTTTGAAATCCTTAAAAAACCTCTTCACCAAATCCTTGCTTTTTCGACAGGGACTATCCAGATGTTTCTTCTCATCAAAACGTTTCCCATTCCGCCGGCGGATCTTTTCGCTTTCTAGACAAACCCAACAAATTCTGGTAAAACCTCATCTATACCCGCCGCCGCGCAATATTTTTTAAAACCGGTTTGTAGTCAGCACTCCTTTGCCTGTTTAACCAGCTGATATAAAACCCCTAACGCCTCAATCGGACTGAGCGTATCCGGCTCGATTTCCCGCAGCTTTCCAGCGATAGCGCTATCTGCCAGAGACGCCAGACTGGTCTGAACATCTTCCGCCTCTTGCGGCGCCCTCTTCAACGGGACGGCGGCGGGTTGACGGGATTCGATCTCCTTCAGCACCGCCTTTGCCCGGCGGATCACGCCTTCCGGCAATCCGGCCAACTTTGCCACCTCAATGCCGTAGCTATCGCTGACCCCGCCCCGAACGATCTTTTTGATGAAAATAATGTCACCATCTCGCTTTTTCACCACCACATTATAGTTTTTGACCCCGCTGGAACAACTTTCCAGCTCGCAAAGTTCATGATAGTGCGTGGCAAACAACGCCCTGGCCCCTAGCTTCTTTTTATCGGCCACATGTTCCAGCACCGCCCGGGCAATAGACATTCCATCAAAAGTAGAGGTGCCCCTGCCGATCTCATCCAAAATCAGCAAACTGCGGGGAGTTGCGCAGCGAAGAATCTCCCCCACCTCCTGCATTTCTACCATAAAGGTAGATCGGCCCGCAAACAAGTCATCTGAAGCTCCTATCCGGGTAAACACCCGGTCGCACAGGCCAACGACGGCCGAAGCAGCGGGTACAAAGCTGCCGCACTGGGCCAAAATAACGATCAGGGCCACCTGCCGCATAAAAGTGGATTTCCCCGCCATATTCGGTCCAGTAATGACATAAACTTGGTTTTCCCCGCCGTCCAGCAGGGCATCGTTGGGAACAAACAGTTCCCCCTCCAGCACTTGTTCCACCACAGGGTGGCGTCCATCTTTGATGTCAATGCGGCAACTATCCTCTACCTGGGGCTTAACATACCGGTTTTGCCGGGCCACCTTTGCCAGAGAACACAGTACATCCAAGGACGCCAACGCTTGAGAAGTCGCCTGCAACCGGGCCACCTGCCCAGCCACCTGTTCCCGCACCTGGGTAAACAACTGATATTCCAGGGCTGTCAGCCGGTCGCTAGCCGATAGCACTTCGCCTTCCAGCGCTTTTAACTCAGGCGTGATGTAGCGTTCGCAATTGGCCAAGGTTTGCTTTCGGATGTAATCCTCAGGAATCTGACCGGCATAACTTCGTCCAGCTTCAATGTAATAGCCAAAGACTTTGTTATAACCCACCTTCAGCTTAGGAATACCAGTGCGCATCCGCTCTTTAGTCTCAATGGCGGCCAAACGGGCGTTACCGCCTCCCAGCAGCTCCCGCAGCCAGTCGGCCTCTTGGTCAAAACCAGGGCGAATCATTCCCCCTTCCCGCAGAGAAAAGGGCGGCTCTTCCACAATGGCCCGGTCAATCAAAGCGCCGATATCCTCCAACGGATCCATCTGCTGGTAAATTTGGTGCAACATGGGGTTTGGAATCCCTGTCAGACATTCCCGCAGCTGAGGCAAGCGCTGACACACCTGCCACAGCGATCGCAGATCCCGGCCGTTGGCGGTACCATATACCACCCGGCTGGAGATCCGCTCCAGATCGTTCACCCCAGAGAGCAGTTGTTCCAGCCGATCCCCTAACATCAAATCGTTCACAAGGGTTTCCACCCCGTTTTGTCTGCGTTGAATAGCCGTTACGTTGAGCAGTGGCTTTTCCAACCACTGACGCAGCAGCCTGGCCCCCATGGGGGTCCGGGTCTTGTCCAGCACCCAAAGCAGGCTGCCCTTTTTCTCTCCGGCATGAAGGGAGGCGGTCAGCTCCAGATTGCGACGGGCGGTGTAATCCAGCTCCATAAACTGGCTCTGCTGATAAATTTGCAGCTTAGACAGATAAGAGAGGTCGTTTTTCTGCGTTTCATGGAGATAAGAAAGCAATCCCCCAGCCGCCCGTATCAACAACTCTTGCCCGAAAGAAACACCGCTTTCCGGAAATTGCTTTTCCACCGCCGTCCGAGCGGTTTCTTCCACAAAGCGCCACTCTCCCGCCCGCTCTACATAAGCGTTTAGCCGGTCCCGGGCAAAGGCGGCCAGCGTCCCATCCCCAAAAGCCCCGTCAGAAAGCAGCAGCTCTCGAGGCGAAAACCGGCCCAGCTCGCTTTCCAGTTCCTGCTCCACTCGTTCTCCCGCTACTTGGGTGGCGAAAACCTCCCCGGTAGAGATATCGCAAACGCAAAGTCCCGCCCCTCGGGCATCCCGATAGACCGCGCCGATAAAGTTATTTTTCCCCTCCTCCAGCATAGAGCTTTCCAAAACCGTACCAGGAGTGATTTTCCGGATAATCTCCCG
>CATJIY010000197.1 GCA_949740695.1 uncultured Eubacteriales bacterium | reverse complement strand
TGTCCAGCATGCTTCGCTCATCCAAAGTAAACCTTCCCTCTCGAACCGCCCGCACCAAAGCCAGCTCTTCCGGTTCAATCTCGCTCATAAACCCAATGGTACCGCAGTTGACGCCCAACACCGGTTTTCCGTATTGAGAAGCTTTTCCCGCCAGCCGCAAAATGGTTCCGTCTCCTCCTACCACCATAATAAAATCACAGGCAAAATAAATCTCCTGCTCTGATAAAAAACAAATCTGCGACTGTTCCTCTTCCGAGAGCCCCTGGGTGAAAAACGCCCGAAATTCCTCTAAGATCAGCACCGCAAACCGCTCTTTCAGCAGCAGAGACACCAGCCGCCGGCTTACCAGCAAAGCCTGCTCCCGGGTGGGGTTTGGTTGTACCATTACACGATTCATCCTATGGAAACCTCCCTGTTTCGGCTTGTCCAATTCCACTGTTTTATGGAACTCCCGGGACAGCCTGATAGACCAACTTTTCCAGATCAGGAAGCCTTTCTCGTCCCTGCCGGTTCAATAAGACCAAAAACTCCCGGTTTCCCGCTCCGCCCAGAATAGGGGACGCCATCAGTCCTTCCGGAACAAAGCCGGCTTGCCTTGCAGCCTCCAGAACGGTTCGAATTACTCGCAGATGGACTTTCGGATCCCGAATGACTCCTTTTCGATTGGCCTGGCCGCGTCCCGCCTCAAATTGAGGTTTAATCAGCGCCACCGCCTGCCCATCTTCAGACAGCAGCCTGCTGAGACTGGGCAACACCAAGGTTAAAGAAATAAAGCTCACATCACACACAGCAAATTCCGGAACAAGGTCCAGCTCCTCTGGCGCTAAACGCCGAATATCCGTCCTCTCCAGATTAACCACCCGCTGATCTTTTTGCAAAACTTGCGCCAGCTGGCCGCTGCCCACATCCACCGCGTAAACCCGGACAGCGCCGCGCTCCAAGGCGCATTGGGTAAAGCCGCCAGCAGAAGCTCCCACATCCAATACCACTTTTCCGGTGAGATCCAAGCCAAAACCAGCCAATGCGCCCTCCAACTTATGCGCACCCCGACTGACAAACCGGGCCGCGCCCTCCAACACTTCTAGCGGCACGTCCATGGGATATCTCTGGGCGGCTTTTGATACGGGGCGGCCTTCTACCAGCACCAATCCCTGTTCAATCAATTCTTTTGCCCTGTCCCGGCCGCCCACAATCCCTCGAACCACCAAAAGGGCATCCAGCCGCAACGTTTCACCCATGAAGCAGCTCCTTTGCCTGACGGGCCACCGAAAGCGCATCCAACCCATAAGCAGCGTATAGCTGCTCCACTTTTCCCTGAGGAATAAATCGACTGCCCAAATTGCACAGCTTCAGCCGCGCCAAAACGCCTCGTTCCGCCAGCAGCTGGGCAATTGCCTGCCCTACGCAGCCCTCAATTTGACAATCCTCCAACACCAGCAGCCTGCCAAACTCTTGCGCAACCGGAATCACTCCGCTTTCTTCCAGCCTGGTCAACTGGTTCAGTTTGAACACGCCAACCGAAACCCCCTCCGCTTCCAACAACCGGGCACATTCCAGAGCCACCGGCGTCATACAGCCATAAGTGCAAACGACCAGATCCTTTCCCGGCCGGATCAAAGCGGCTGGCTGATCAAAGGTATTTTCCAAAAAAATTCCCTCTCCGCCTCGAGGATAACGCAAAGCCACCGGACCGGTTTCCTGAATCACCGCCCAGCGCAAAGCGGCGCGCAGCTCAGCATAGTTGGCAGGCGCAAAAATTTTCAATCCAGGAACCGTACGTAAAAAAGCTACGTCAAAAATTCCCTGGTGCGTCTCCCCATCAGCGCCTACCAGCCCCGCCCGGTCTACCGCCAACACCACATGCTTGCGACAAATGGCAATATCCTCTAAAATCTGATCGTATGCCCGCTGCAAAAAGGTAGAGTAAATAGCGCATACCGGAACCGCCCCCCGGGCGGCCAGCCCGGCGGAAAGCGCCACTGCGTGCTCTTCCGCAATGCCCACATCAAAAAAGCGCTGAGGATACCGCTGGGCAAAAGCGGCTAGCCCGGTGCCCGCCGACATAGCGGCCGTCACCGCGCAAATCTCAGGCCGCTCAGCAGCCAAACGGCACAATTCCTCTCCAAACACCGCTGAAAAATCCGGTTTTTGCCGGGTCACCGGCTGACCGGTAACCCGGTCAAAAGCAGCCACTCCATGAAAATCACAAGGGTCCTGCTGCGAGGGCAGATAGCCCTTGCCCTTGACGGTTTTTAAATGAATTACCACCGGCCGGTTCAGCTTTTTCGCTTGCTCCAAAAGATGGCAAACCGCGAACACATCGTTTCCGTCAGCTGGACCAAGATACTGAAAGCCCATCAGCTCAAAAAGGGTCTCTTTTAAAATTGCGGTGCGCATCCACCGTTTACAAGTTGAAATTCCCCGGGTCAGCCCGTCTCCCCCGGGAATCTTCTGCAAAACAGCCTTGGTGCGATCCTTCATGCGGAAATACCGGGGTTTGATACGGATGGCCGAAAGACGCTTTGCAATGGCTCCCACATTGGGGCTAATGGACATGTCGTTGTCATTAAAGATCACAAGTAAAGGTAACCCTGACTGCCCCGCGTCGTTCATCGCCTCATAGGCCATACCGCCGGTGAGCGCTCCATCCCCAATGATGCAGACCGTCGCCCCTTCCTTTCCGGTAATTCGTTTGGCGCGGGCCATTCCCAAGGCTACCGACACTGAAGAAGAAGCGTGACCGGTAACCGCGCAATCATAAGAACTTTCTTCCGGACGAAGAAAGCCGCTGATGCCGCCAAACTGACGCAGAGTACCAAACTGATCTCGCCGCCCGGTAAGCATCTTATGCACATAACATTGGTGTCCCACATCAAACAAAATATCGTCCTTTGGCGCGGAAAACACCCGATGAACGGCCACCGTCAGCTCCACTGCGCCCAAATTGGAAGCCAAATGCCCGCCAGTTTGAGAAACCCGCTGAAGCAAAAACTCCCGAATTTCAGCGCAAAGGCCGGGGAGATCTTCCGCCGGAATCTTTTTCAAATCGGCGGGACTGTTGATATATTCCAACCAGGGATGCTGCCGCATGTCTGCCATCCTTCCAAATCGGATTTCTTTTGCTGCCGGCTCAACGGTTTCGCTGGGCCAAATAAACCGCCAATTCCCGAAGAAACCCATTCTCCGGGAAGGCCTTTGCCGCCTCCAGCGCCTCCAATGTCCGTTCTTGCACCATATCCCGGCAGACTTCCAAACCATAAGCGCTGACAAAGGTGCTTTTCTCTTTGGCGGCATCGCTGCCAGTGGCCTTGCCGAGTAAAGCTTGATCGCCGGTCACATCCAAAATATCATCTTGAATCTGAAAAGCCGCGCCCACCGCCTGCGCGTAACGACCGGCGGCGTTCCGTTGGTCTTCAGTTCCTCCCGCCAGCAAAACGCCGCCTTCACAGGCCGCTCGAAGCAACGCGCCGGTCTTCTTTGCCACCATATCCTCCAGTTGGCTTCCGGAAATCTGTTTCCCTTCCATGGAGAGATCTAGTACTTGCCCGCCGATCATGCCAAAACACCCTGCGCACTGAGCAATCCATCCAGCGGCGGCCATAGCCCGCTCCGCCGGTACCGCCTGTTGACTGAGCATCACCTCAAAGGCCCGGTTCAGCAAGGCGTCCCCTGCCAGCACCGCCATAGCCTCCCCATAAACCTTATGATTGGCAAGCTGTCCCCGACGAAAATCATCGTTGTCCATACAGGGCAAATCGTCGTGAATCAAAGAATAGGTATGAATCATCTCCAGCCCGCAGGCAAAAGGCAAAGCGTCCTCTTCCCGGCCCCCGCACAGCTGATAAAAATGCAGCAGCAAAACGGGGCGGATGCGTTTCCCTCCAGCCATCAAGCTGTAACGGCAGGCCTCTAAAACCGAACTTTCCCCACATTCCCGCTGGGAAAAGAGTTGTTCCAGCGCTTGCTGAGTCAGAGCGCCAAGCCGGTCCATCGTTTCATGCAGCATATACGTTCTCTCCCTTTCCATCTATCCTGCGCTTTTACCGCTTTGGTGCGCCCTAACGGCTTCCAATCAGACTTCCTGCCCCGCAAAAGAAGCCTCTTCCGGACCGTTCTCTCCCTGAACCAGTAATTTTACCTGCTGCTGCGCCTGATCCAATGCTTTTCCACAGCTGGAGATCAGCTTGGCCCCCTCTTGAAAAAGGGCTAAACTTTCTTCCAAAGGGGCTTCCCCTTTTTCCAATGCGGAAACAATCTCTTCCAGCCGGTCCATAGCCTGCTCAAACGTTTGTTTTTTTGCCATTCTTCTTTCTCCTTTGCACTGAAACCACTTGGCATTGAACCGCTCCGTCCTCCAGCGCGGCAGTCACCTGGTCGCCCTGCCCCAGCTGCGTTACCGATCGCACCACAGCGCCATCCAGCGTAAGCATAGCGTAACCCCGGCCCAGCACCTTCAAGGGGCTGAGAGCGTCCAGCTTGGCCGCCGTCTGCGCATACCGCTGGCGGCACTGCTGCAAACAGGCTTCGCCCCCTTGCTCCAGCCGCTGCCGCAGCAATTCCAGTTGTAGATGCCGCTGCTGGAGATATCCCTCCGGGCGGCCCATTACCGGACTAGCGGCCAGTTTCTCCAGCCGCTGGCGGGCTTGGTTCAAACGGCGGCTTTGCGCCTGCTCCAACCGCAAAGCCAGCTGACGCAGGCCTCGGCCCACGCCGATTTGATCCTGAACGGCCAGCTCGGCAGCGTTGGAAGGCGTCGCCGCCCGAACATCGGCCACAAAATCAGCAATCGTTACATCTGGCTCATGGCCCACCGCCGAAATCACCGGAATCCTGCACCGCCAAATAGCCCTTGCCACCGCCTCTTCATTAAAAGCCCAGAGATCCTCCAGCGAACCGCCTCCCCGGCCGGCGATAATCACATCGGCCAAATCGTTTTGATCCACATAGTCCAGCATCGCGGCAATCTCTTGACCAGCGCCCTCTCCCTGAACTCTCGCCGGACACACCAATACTTGCGCCATCGGCCACCGGCGCCCCAAAATCCGAATCATGTCCCGTACCGCCGCGCCGGTGGGAGAAGTGATCAACGCTACCCGGTCGGGAAACGCCGGCAGGGATTTTTTATGGGCAGGATCAAATAAGCCCTCCTCCATCAGCCGCTGCTTGAGCTGCTCATAGGCCACATAAAGCGCTCCCACGCCGTCTGGCTGCATAGCCGAACCGTAGATTTGATACTGTCCGCTCTTGGGAAACAAGCTCACCCGTCCCCAAAGCACCACCTTCATCCCGCTTTCCGGCCGAAACCGCAAACGGAAAGCATCCTGCCGGAAGATCACGCAGGAGATCACCGCGCCTTCATCCTTAAGGGTGAAGTAATGATGACCAGAGGAATGGATTTTATAATTAGACAGCTCCCCCCGCACACAGATCTGGGACAACACTTCGTCTCTGTCTAACAAGGCTTTCATATACTGGGTCAACTCACTGACCGAAACCGGCTGGGTCGCCATTTTATCACCTCATCGCCGCCAGAATGGCCGGACCTAGGGCGTTATCCCCGCCCAGTCCCTTCTGCGCAAACCATACTTCCCGCTCGGCTTCCAACGCCTGCCGCACAAAAGAGCAAGCCGACACACCGCCGGAAATCAACACCGGAAGATCAAAGGTTTTCCGAGCCTGCCTTGTGGCCCGCAGAACTGCCTGAGCCACCGTATTCAACACAAAGCGGCACACCGCCTCCGTCGTTTCTCCGGCCCGAATCCGGGCTTCATATTGATTCTGCACCCCGGAAAGAGAAAACCAGCTTTGCTCCACTTTCACAGGAAAGGCCTCCTCGCTTGCCCACGCCAAAGCCTTCTGCTCTACATAAGGTCCTGCGGGAAAGGGCAGTCCCATCGCCACGCCCGCTCGATCAATCACCTGACCCGCCGAAATATCCCGGCTCCCGCCGATGATTTCCGCCGCCAGCAGCTGGTCTTTTTCCAGCTGAATCAACAGCAGCTCTGTGGTGCCTCCGGACAAATGCCAAGCCAAAAAAGGCTTTTTTAACAGATCCAACCGCCCGACCGAAAAAGCCGCAGCAGCTAAATGACCCTGCTGATGAGAAAAGCCGTAAGCCGGCCGGTCTAAAACGGCAGCGATACACTCCGCGGCGCATTGCCCCGCCAAAAAACAAGGCATGTAAGAATCTTCCCGTTCCCGAGGCTTGGCAGAATAGCCTACCGCGACAATCTCTCCCCGCAGCTCCCGGCAAGCCTGCTCCACCATCCGAGGCAACCGACGCACCTGCTGAAACAATGCCTCGCTCTGCCGCAATCCCAAACCTCCCTGGGGCACCTGCAAAAAGCTCCCGCAGTTCACATAGGCTTGCGTTTCCGGGCAGTAAAGCGCCGCGGAGGTTTTATAATTACTGGTGTCAAGCCCCAGAAAAAGCTGGCTCATGGCTGAACTTCCTGTTTGACAAAGCTGCCCAAAATCCCATTTACAAACGAAGCCGCCTCGGGAGAATCATATTTTTTCACCAACTCCAGCGCTTCGTTTACCGAGGCCCCTACCGGAATCCCCAGATAAAGGATCTCGTACATCGACAGCCGCAAGATGCATTTGCCCACCCGGGAAATGCGGGAGATATCCCAACCCACCGCGTATTTTGCAATGTAACCATCCAGCTCTGGCAGATGCTCCATCACACCGCTCACCGCCCGCCGCAGATACTCCCGCTGTCCTTCCGGCGGCAGCTCTCCATAAAGAGGATATTCGGCCTCCAGAGAGGCAAACCGCTCTCCATTCACTTGGGCCAGCAGCTCCCCGCCCTTTTCTCCGGTATATTCCCCTTCAAAAATCAGGTGAAGCACCAGCTCTCTCACGTCCCGTCTGTTCATAACATCCTCCCACATTGTGTTTAAAACAAAACCCCCGGAGGGTCTTGCCCGGGCAGTTTTCTACTCTGAAACACAGCTTTTCCTAATGATATTATACACTCTTCTGAAAAAAAAGAAAGCCTTCCTGGGGTTTTTTCTGAAATTTCTTGCGAATCCATGTATAAAAAAGCACCGCTCCAAACAGAATTCTCTGCCCAACTGACAAAGACTTTTTCCTCAGCCAATACGCATACCTGCCTCGATTGCTGATCATAACCAACTATACGATTTCCACCAGTTTGCCACCCTATTTTTGAATTTTATTACGCTTAACAGAAAAGGTTTGCAACTCTGCGCTTTTGCGTTATACTAAATAGACACGATTCGCAAAGGAGGCTGTTTATGGGCGAGCATATTTTACTGATTGACGACGAGCGGGAAATCGCCGACTTGATTCAGGTCTATCTGCAAAACGACGGCTATCAGGTACACGCTTTTTATACCGGCCAGGCTGGTCTGAATTATCTAACAGATCATACGCCCGATCTGGCCATTTTGGATGTGATGCTGCCTGATGTGGACGGATTCCGCTTACTTCAAAAAATCCGAGAGCAGCATTTCTTCCCAGTGGTGATGCTCACCGCTAAAATAGAGGATGGCGACAAAATCCTAGGCCTGACTCTGGGAGCTGACGACTATATTACCAAGCCCTTTAATCCTCTGGAGCTGGTGGCCCGCGTAAAAACCCAACTGCGGCGCTACCTCCGCTACAACTCATCAGGAGAAAAAGAGCCAAGCGACCCGGTCGAGTATGATCTTCGAGGTCTACAAATCAATCGAGATACCCACAAATGTTTTCTTTTGGGCGAAGAGCTCTCTCTGACACCCATTGAGTTCTCTATTTTGTGGTATTTATGTCAACGGCAGGGAACGGTCGTTACCGCAGAAGCGCTCTTTGAGGCAGTGTGGGGCGAAAAATATTTCAACAGCAATAACACCGTCATGAGTCATATCGGACGCCTGCGGGAAAAGATGCACGAATCCGCAAAACATCCAAAATATATCAAAACTGTTTGGGGGGTTGGCTATACCATTGAAGGGTAACAAAACGCAAAAAGACCGCCAGGGCCTGGCGGATTACCGGCAGATGCGGTCCAAGCTGTTTCTACAGGTCACGCTAATGGCGCTATCGGCAGCTGTTTTCGTAGAACTGCTGTATCGCATGGTTCTGCACAACCGGTTCGCCAACTGGGTGGTCTCTATTCTGCAAAGTTGGTTCGGCATGAGCTTTGATTCTGCTCGGGCCTTTTACTGGAATAACATCCGCGCTCACTATGATTTTGTGTTCATCCTGGGCATCGGTCTGGTGTTTTTTCTGATTTTTTACTTCTTTTCCCGCCGGTTTACCGCTTATTTCCTGCAAATCAATCGAGGGCTGGATGCTTTGGTGGAAGAACGGCCGGAGGACATCCGTCTTTCCAATGAGCTTTTACCTACTGAACGAAAATTAAACCAGATCAAGCATACTCTAACCCAGCGGTCCATGGACACCCTTCTGGCTGAACAACGAAAGGACGAACTGGTGGTCTATCTAGCCCACGACCTGAAAACCCCGCTGACCTCGGTAATCGGATATCTGACCCTTCTGCGGGACGAACCGGAAATTTCTCCCGCGCTGCGGGAAAAATATCTTTCAGTGGCTTTGGATAAATCCTGCCGGCTGGAAGAGCTAATCAATGATTTTTTCGATATTACCCGATTCAATCTGTCTGAGATTTCCCTATCCCGTTCCCAGGTAGATTTAACTTTGCTGCTGGAACAGCTGATCTCGGAATTCCAGCCCATGCTGACGGAAAAAGCCCTCTCCTGCACACTAGACGCTCCGCCAAAACTGCCCCTCTTTTGCGACGCGGACAAGCTCCAGCGGGTGCTGGATAATCTTCTGCGCAACGCGGTGGCTTACTGCACGCCTGCCAGCCCCATTTTCATTCACGCTTGGGAAGAAGCCGGTCAGGTTCAAATCCGGTTTGTCAACCAGGGTCCCTCCATCCCCCAGGAAACGCTAAACCGCATGTTTGAGCAGTTTTTCCGGGGAGACGCCGCCCGTGGTTCCCACAGTGGCGGCGCTGGGCTTGGGCTGGCCATCGCAAAGAACATTGTCGAGCTTCACGGCGGTTCCATTACCGCCGAAAGTCAGGGAGAAACCATCCGTTTTTCGGTCTCTTTACCCCAAGCTGCACCTCTTATCCCGTGAGAAAATCGTAAGAATTTCTTCGAGAAATCCATAGCTTTCCGTCATTCCTTTTTAGAAAACAGCGCCCTGATTTCTGATACACTTGCGCTATCGGAAATCAGGGCGCTGTTTCTTTGCAGAACGCGCCGTCCCTTTCAGCTGGAAAAGAGGTTCTAATGGAGTTTTACGCCAATCCGGGCAAATCGGTAGTGATTCAG
>CATJIY010000196.1 GCA_949740695.1 uncultured Eubacteriales bacterium | reverse complement strand
TGGCGACCTTCGACTTTGAAAAGCTCAAGGACCACAAGCTGATCGACCCCTCCACCATCGGCCTCAAGGGCTCTCCCACCAACATTTTCAAGAGCTTCACGCCCCCTCAGAAGGGCGCCGGCATGATGCTGGAAGGCGCAGATAAAGCCACCTGCGAAAAGCTGGCCGGCATCCTGGCCGCCAAGCACATCATCTGATTGAAAGGAGTTAGGACAAATGAGCGAGTTTAAAAATACCGTGCTGTCGGACTTCAAAAACGTTTGGGTCTTTTGTGAGCAGCGCCAGGGCGTTTTGATGCCCACCGATTTTGAGCTGATTTCGGAAGGCCGCAAGCTGGCCGAAGAGCTGGGTGTAAAGCTATGCGGCTTGTTGCTGGGCGATAAGGTGGAGGGCTTGGCTAAAGAGCTGGCCGGTTATGGCGCAGATGAAATTATTGTTTGCGATCACCCGCTTTTAAAGGATTATACTACCGATGCATATACCAAGGTCATCTGCGACTGCGTGGTGGAAAAGAAGCCAGAGGCTCTGCTCGTGGGCGCGACCAATATCGGCCGGGACTTGGCTCCCCGGTGCGCCGCCCGCCTGCACACCGGTTTGTGCGCTGATTGCACTCACTTGGATGTGGAGATGGGGATTTATAAGGATTTTCTGCGGGAAAGCTCTACGTTGCCCGCTGAGCGCATTGAAAAGGTTGGTACAGCCATGGTGCTGGGCAAACCCCACGATGTGTCCCGCGACTTGAAGATGACCCGTCCCGCTTTCGGCGGTCACCTGATGGCTTCCATTATCTGCCCTCGATTCCGTCCCTGTATGGCTACTGTTCGTCCGGGCGTTATGAAGAAGGCGCCTTTCGATCAGGCTAAGGCGGACGCCGCTACGATCACCAAGTTTGACGTTAAGCTGGATGCTTCTGATATCCACACTCAGGTGGTGGAGACTGTCAAGGAGGCCCGCAAGCTGGTGGACTTGACTGGTGCGGAAGTCATCGTATCTGTGGGCCGCGGCATTTCCAAGGATGTGGAAAAGGGCATCAAACTGGCAGAAGAGCTGGCAGAAGTCCTGGGCGGCGTTGTGGGTTCTTCCCGCGCTTGTGTGGATGCTGGATGGATCACCGCCGACCATCAGGTTGGGCAGACTGGCAAGACTGTTCGTCCCCGGATTTATATTGCCTTGGGCATTTCGGGCGCCATTCAGCATAAGGCGGGCATGTCCGATTCTGAGTGCATCATCGCCGTCAATAAAAATGACAGCGCTCCCATTTTTGAGATTGCTGACTACGGCATCGTAGGCGATCTGTTTAAGGTAGCGCCTATGCTGGCTGAGGAGTTTAAGGCGGCCAAGGCCAATAAATAAGATTTTTACTCGGGAAGGGGCGCTCGGCCGGGCGCCCCTTCGCCATAGCGTTGATGCAACAGGGGAGACCCCGGCGGTCAGCCCCATGATTTTGATTGGAGGAATCTTTATGATCCAACCCAAACCTCTTCAACCCGGCGACCGGCTAGCTGTTTTGTGCGGGTCAAGCCCTACCAGCAAAACGCCGGAGGAGCTTACCCAGGCCGTTCGTGACATGGGGCTGGAGCCGGTGATTTACCCCAGCGCTACCGCCCGTCATGGGTTCCTTTCGGGAAGCGACGCTATGCGCGCCGCCGATATCAATGCCGCCTTTGCCAATGAGGGGATTAAGGGCATTGTATGTACTAGAGGGGGCTATGGCTTTCATCGGGTGCTGCCGTTGTTAGACTGGAAAACCATTCGCAAGAATCCCAAAGTTTTTGGCGGTTATAGCGACGTCACCGCTATGATCACCGCGCTGAACCAGATCTGTAATATGGAGGCTTATCATATGCCCATGGTGGGCGCTTGGAGTGATGGTTTGGACGCTTACACCCTACCGTTTGTTCGCGCTATGTTGTTTGATGAGCCAGTGGAATATGTCAATCCAGGGGAGGCTCCCATCACCACCTTGGTGCCTGGAAAGGCAAAAGGCAAGCTTTGTGGGGGAAATCTTTCCCTGCTGGCGGCATCCATGGGTACGCCTTATGAGATTGATACCAAGGGAAAGATCCTCTTTATTGAAGAGGTGGGAGAAAAGCCTTATAAAGTGGATAATCTGCTGACCAATCTGCGCAACGGCGGTAAGTTTGAAGATGCGGCAGGTATCATTCTGGGCGCGTTTACGAACTGCGGTAGTGAAACCGAGGACCCTACGAAAGAGCTTTCTTTGGAAGAGATTTTTCAGGAGTTGATCGTTCCTGCAGGCAAGCCTACGGTTTCTGGCGTGGTATGTGGACATTGCGCTCCTACCATGGCGCTGCCTATGGGCAGGGCCTTTCGGCTGGACGCCAGCAAAGGGGTTTTTGGTCCGGCAAAATAATGCAAAAGAAAGGCTCAGGGAGCCTTTCTTTTTTGTTTCTGAATTATTCTTAAAACGGAAGAGAAAGAGTAGCGCGGCTTCAAAAATATGGTATAATATCCGCAGTACATTATACTAACGGTGGCCCAGATTTACCGTGTTGGTGCATTGTCTTAATTTTCAAGAAGTTTCCTATGGAAAAGACAGAAAAGAACATAGGAACGCACAAAATCACGTAACCTTTTGGAAATGGCATAACATCAGAAAAGCGGGGCGAAAGATCGCCTGAAAAGGAGCAGTCATATGGAAGAGCCGGTCCGTATCCTAGCGGTGGATGACGAAGCAGATATTCGGGAAATTGTCCGTATTTTGCTGGAGGCCAAAGGTTATTCGGTAGCCTGTGCCGCCAGCGGAAAAGAGGCAATCAAGGATATTACTTGTCATCCGGAAACCGATCTGGTTATTTTAGATATTTTGATGCCGGAGCTTTCAGGATTTGACGCATGCCGGGAGATCCGGCGACATTCTTCCGCGCCGATTTTATTCCTCACCGCCAAAACTATGGAGAGCGACAAAGCGGAAGCCTATGGGGCAGGGGGGGATGATTATCTTTCCAAGCCTTTTTCTCAGGGAGAGCTTTTAATGAAAGTGGAATCCCTGGTGCGGCGCTATCGGGTTTATCGGGGAAAACCGGACCGGCGAAAAACGGGTAAGCGGCTGGTGCTGTA
>CATJIY010000195.1 GCA_949740695.1 uncultured Eubacteriales bacterium | reverse complement strand
ATCCCCCAGCAAACTGGAGGACAAATAGCGCAGATCCACCAAGGTTACCCGCCGGTAGCCAGAAACCAGCCATGGGGCCAGGCTGCTGCCAAAAGAATCCCGAAAAATTACCAGTTCCCGGCCCTCAGGCCCGGCGGGATTTTCCATCACTTGTAAAGCCGCCGCTCCTCCAAGGTATAGATCATAAGGGTCCCGGCCCCACAGCTTTTCCAAGTCATACAGGCCGGTAGTCTGCCCGGTTTCCACGTTGTAGAGGCTACAATTCTCCAGCGCGGGCCCGGTCATATAATACATAGTTTCCGCCGCCATGGGCAGGGCGGTCTGCCCGGCGTATACGCCCAAAAAATTCTCTCGGGCCAAAATGGAAGAAAGCCCCGCCTCCAGCGAAATATCCAACGCCGCTCCCAACTGCTGTGCCGCCGGTTCCAACCGTTCCTGCCGCCAGTGACTGTCGGTGGCGTAGTAATCCTCCAGAGTCAGCGCCCCAGTCAGGTCAATCTTCTTTGCAAAAGACATCGCCTGGTCAATCTCCCGTTCCAGCAAGTCATAGTCTGGAACCGGATATCCGTTGTCCTGAAAAAAATAACCCTTGTCCGGCACCCAAGCGTAAAATGCCTTGCCAGAAGGAAGATACTCTTGAAAAACCTGCTCCAGTTTGCGCCCCACCGCCTGTACCGAAGGTTGATTCACCTGGTCTTCCAGTTTTACCGCCGACCCTTGAGCAAAAAAGATGCCGTTGATATCCCGTTGGCCCATCAGCCAATATTGCGTCACGCCTTTGAGCTGGCGAAATCCCTCCCGTATTGGGAATTGATCCATCGCATACCGATCAAATTGGGCCATAAATTTGCCTCCTAAGATTCCTTCCCAGGTAAGTTCGGGCCGCTGCGCCAGCGCCCGCCGCTCAGCCAGAGAAGTTTCCTGGGGCTTATGCAGCCAAGCTGCCACGCAAAGCGCCAAAAACAGCGCTCCCACCGGCGCCAACCGAAAAAGGGCTTTTCGTTTTTCTTCAGACTTCATGTCCACGCCTCTTTTCTCCTCAAAGTTCTATCGTCAAAGCATATGTGTGCTTTACGCGCCCAGCTGTTAACGGCTTACGGAATGAAAAAACTTCATTCGCGGTTTCCCCCTGCGGGATTCCTATTAAAAGCGAAAATAGAGGAAGGGATTATAACTGCCGTCCACTAAAAAAGCGGTTACCGCCGTCAACATCCCGCACAGCGCCGCCGGCTCTAACCAAAACAGCCCTCGCCGCCGGGAGAGCCATTCACCGGCTTTTTTCACAACCGGCGTAGACCCTGCCACCGCTGCCAGCAGCAAAGGCCCGTAACTGGTCAAGTAATACAGACTTTCCCGACTGACGGCCGGCAGCCCCGCCAAACCCAGCATAGCGGAAAGATCGCGCCCAGCCTGCGCCAGCGACCCGGCGTTAAACAGCACAAAGCTCAACAGCACCAATAGCAGTACCGCCGGCCGCACTACCCATCCAGGCAGCCGGTCCAGCCGCTTGCCCAGCCATAGCTTTTCTACCGCCAGCAATAAAGCAAATAACAATCCCCAAGCCACGAAATTCCAGGCTGCGCCGTGCCACAATCCAGTAAGCGCCCAAACCACCAGCAAATTGAACGCCCAACGAGGCCGGTTCACCCGACTACCGCCCAGAGGAATATAAAGATAATCCCGGAACCACCCGCCCAGGGACATATGCCAGCGCCGCCAAAACTCACTTACAGAACGGGAAAGGAAGGGATAATCAAAGTTTTCCATCAGATCAAAACCAAAGATTTTTCCCAGGCCGATGGCCATATCGCTATACCCGGAAAAATCAAAATAAATTTGCATGGCAAATCCCACTGCATATAGCCAGACGAAAAGCACCGAAGGCTGGCTGGCCGACCGGTACAGCTGACACAGCTGCCCCAGCTGATTGGCGATAAGCACCTTTTTGCTCAGACCGATCAGAAACCGGCGCGCTCCCAAACCAGCCTTTTCCACCGAATGTGCGCGGCTTTCCAGTTGCTGCGCCACATGAGAATACCGGACAATCGGTCCGGCAATCAGCTGTGGAAACAGGGAAACATAAGCGCCAAACCAAATTAAGTTTTTCTGGGGCGGCACCTGACCCCGGTAAACGTCGATGGTATAACTTAAAATCTGAAAAGTGTAAAAGCTGATGCCGATGGGCAAGGCAATCTGGGGAACGAGTAAGGAAAAGCCCAGCCCGTTTAGGCTTTGCGCAACAAAACCTGCATATTTAAACCACCCCAACAGCCCCAAGCTCACTACTGTCGAAAGAATGAGCCAGAGTCGGCCCCGGCGCGTTTGCGGATGCTTTCCAATCAGCAGTCCGAAGCCATAGCCCGCCAGGATAGATACCGCCATCAACACCAGATACTTCGGCTCTCCCCAACCGTAAAACATCAGGCTGAACAGCAGCAGCACCCCGTTTTTCCATCGCTGAGGCACAAGAAAATAAACCGCCAGCACCGCCGGAAGAAAGTAAAA
This sequence comes from uncultured Eubacteriales bacterium, assembly GCA_949740695.1. Classification (GTDB taxonomy): domain Bacteria; phylum Bacillota; class Clostridia; order Oscillospirales; family Butyricicoccaceae; genus UBA4644. Next base: position 147 of record CATJIY010000195.1, on the reverse strand, counting down.
CAAAAACGGAATACTGGAAAACAGCATCCTGATCCCTCTTTCCCTTTTGATAAATATCCGTTTGTGAAAAAAAGATCCGTCGGCGGCAGCAAAGCTGCCGCCGACGGCTTATTTTCTTCGTTTTTGCAGAACGCTCAATTACCGGGT
>CATJIY010000194.1 GCA_949740695.1 uncultured Eubacteriales bacterium | reverse complement strand
CGTAATTTTCCGGTCGATGGGGCAACTGGCACTGGCTGCAATCTTTCACTCCGGTATCGGTATATTGGAAGTTGCCGCCGCATTGATCCCCCAACGCGTACAAAGGACAATAGCAGAACAGGCAGTTAAACTTTTCCGGATTGGATACCTTGTGGCAGGGGAAATATTCGCATTTGTCGTGGCGGAAAAAGGCGTAATTTTTTCCGTCCCAATAAGGTTTCTCACTCATGCTGAATCACTCCTTCCAGCCGGAATACCGGCAATTACAGCATACCATGTTCCAAAGAGAAAGTAAAGGGGCGAGACAGTTTTGCCAGGCGTATCTCATTGTGAAAATGTATGGAAAAACCCTCTTTTTTAAGTTTTTTGTTTAATAAGACGCTTCAAGCTGCAAAAATCGCGAGCCCAAGCTTTTTGACACAAGGACTGGCCCTAGGCCTAAAAATGTGATATACTATTCAGGAAACGATCTACGGCCGCCTCCTTTCATTTTTTGAAGGGCTTTGGCGGGAAAACAATAAAGGAGCGAAAATAAATGAGCGAAAATTGTACGCATGATTGTTCTACTTGCGGGGAGGCATGCGCAAGCCGGCAGGCTCCCCAAGATTTGCAGGCGCCTTTGGCTGCGGGCGCTTCAGTAAAGAAGGTCTATGCGGTGGTCAGCGGTAAGGGCGGGGTAGGAAAGTCCCTGGTTACCTCTCTTTTGGCGGCTCAGACCCAGCTGCGGGGGTATGCTACTGCTGTTTTGGATGCCGACGTCACCGGCCCTTCTATTCCCCAATCCTTTGGCGTTCATGGCCGGGCCCAGGGATGTGACGGCGGCATTATTCCGGCAGCGAGCAAAAGCGGCGTTCAGTTGATGAGCGTTAATCTGCTGCTGGAGAACGAGTCCGACCCGGTGGTTTGGCGGGGACCGGTAATTGCCGGGGCGGTGAAACAGTTCTGGAGTGAAGTGCTTTGGGAGGATGTGGACTATATGTATGTAGATATGCCTCCCGGTACTGGCGACGTGCCTCTGACCGTTTTTCAGTCTTTGCCGATTCAGGGAGTCATCATTGTATCTACGCCTCAGGAGCTGGTGGGGATGATTGTAGAAAAAGCGGTGAAAATGGCTAAGCTGATGGAGGTGCCGGTGGTAGGCATGGTGGAAAATATGTCCTACTTCCAGTGTCCTGACTGCGGCAAGCGTCATGAGCTTTTCGGCAAAAGCCGGGCGGAAGAGATTGCAAAGCAGTATGGCATCCCATTTCTGGCCCGGATTCCCATTGACTCGGCCATCACCCAAGCAGTGGATAACGGGCAAGTGGAGAATATCCACGCGCCGTTTTTAGATGATTTGCTGAACGGATTGTTGAATGGTTGAGTAAAAGGGCATCGATCATCCCGCTGGATATGCTTCACAACGGCCGTTAGGCCGCGGCGCTTGCGCCGTCCTGATTTCCGGCGATTTATTGGCCGGAAATCTATTGGATTGTCGGGACCCCGCAAAATCCCCGATTTTGTGGGGAGAATATCCACGCGCCGTTTTTAGATGATTTGCTGAACGGTATTGTAAACGGCTAATTCTGCCCGCTGAATACGCAAACACGCCTCTTGCAAGAAGCGCAAGAGGCGTGTAATGTCGTTTCCAGAACGATCAGAAAGCCCCTCATCTGTTTTTTTGGCAAGAAGTCTTTTTCAGCTGGAATATCCGTTTCGCTCTTGACTTGGAGCGGCCTCTATGGTGTATATATTTTTATGATATCAGATATTTCTCGTTAAAACAAAAGAACGGTTTCCCCAAAAACACCCGCTTTTTTAGTGATCTTGACAAAAACACCCCGCTAGTTTGTTTCTATTCCAGCGGGGAAAGAAAGGAGCCTCCTATGGCAAAACAATCGGTGGACTTGCTCCATGGCGATATCAAAACCGGGCTGCTCCGGTTTGCAACCCCTCTGTTTTTAGGGCAGGTATTTCAGCAGCTATATAATATGGTAGACGCCTTGGTGGTGGGCAATTTTGTGGGGGAAAACGCTTTAGCGGCCGTTACTTCCACTGGGTCGCTGATTTTTTTGTTGGTAGGGTTTTTCGGCGGCGCTTATTCAGGCGTTGGCGTGGTGATTGCCCGGTGTTACGGCGCGGGAGAGGAAAAGCAGGTTTCTCGGGCGGTAGGCACCGCTGTCTCCGCCACATTAATTTCGGGAGCGGCGCTGACGCTTATCGGCGTTACCCTTTCCCCTTTGATTTTGCGATGGATGGACACTCCGACGGAAGTGCTGGCCGATGCGGTGGCCTACATGCGGGTATATTTCTTTGGCGTGCTGTTCAACGTGCTGTACAACAGCGCGGTGGGTATTTTTCAGGCTACTGGCGACAGTAAGCGCCCGTTGTATTATTTGATTATTTCCTCAGCGACCAATACAGTGTTGGATCTGTTGTTTGTGGGTGTATTTCAAATGGGGGTTTCGGGCGCGGCTTTGGCTACTATTTTGGCGCAGGGGTTGAGCGCGGCCCTGGCTTTTTTCCGGTTGAGCCGGGCGGAGGGCGCTTGGCGGGTTAGCCTCAAGGGGCTTTGTCTGGATAAACCGCTGTTAAAGGAAATGCTTCGCATTGGTATCCCTTCTGGGATAAACAGTTCGGTAATCGCCTTTGCCAACGTCATCGTTCAGTCCAGTGTCAATTCTTTTGGTCCGGCGGCTATGGCTGGCAACGGCGCCTTTAACAAGCTGGACGGCTTTTCCTTTATCCCGATTACCGCCTTTGCCGCTGCCACCACAACCTTTGTCAGTCAGAATATTGGGGCCCGACAGTTTGACCGCGTTAAGCAGGGAGCTCGGTTTTCTCTGGTGTTTTCTTGCGGTTGTGCCGCTGTGATTGGCGTGGTCTTTTTCTTGCTGGCCCCCCAATTGATCGGTCTTTTTGGAAAATCTCCCGGGGCGGTGACTGCCGGCGTGCTGCGCACCCGGATCTGTACCCCTTTTTATCTGTTGTTAGCTGGGTCCCATGGAATCGCGGCGGTATGCCGGGGAGCGGGCTATTCTAAAGTGCCTATGTTTATTATGCTGGGGACCTGGTGCGTGTTCCGCGTGAGTTACATTGCTGTAGTGAATTACTTCTTCCATAATATTATTTTGGTTTTTGCCGCTTACCCCATTACTTGGGCTATGAGCACCGCTTTGTTTGTGTGGTATTACCAAAAATCCCGCTGGCTGGAGCGGATTCAGCAGCAGGAGCCTGTTCGGGAAATGGTTCAAGCCGGGGATTGAGCCTTCGCCCTTCCCTTCGGCAAAGGCAAGCAAACGGCGCGCAAAAAACAAATAGGAGGCGATCATTGAGGAAGGGAGCAAGAAAACCGTATCCTTGCGGCCGGGAGACATTCCTGGTGCGGATGCAGCGGGCGCTGTGGCTCAAAATAATGTATACAAAAGGCGGACGGCAAAAGCCGTCCGCGATTTTTATAACGTGTTTAGGCTGGCAACGATCTGTGCCACAGCCTCATCCAATGTGACTTCCGTAGAAAGAACCGTTTCCGGCAGGAACCCGATGAAATCCTTTTCTTTCCACCACCGCCGCATGGCGGTTTCGCCAAACTCCTGGCGCTTGTCCCGGGTCTGGTGCCGCCAGAGGGTTTCTTCAAAGGGGAGATCGTAATAAAAGGCTCGGAGATTTTCCCCATACAGCTCTATCGCCCGCCGGAACAGCGGCGCATACACCCGCGCATCCAGAATCCCTTCCAAAATGGTCACCCCACAGTGGGCCGCGCCGTATTCCAGCAGCTGAACCAGCAGCGGCAGAGCCGGGGTGTCCGGTCCGTCGCGCACCCAAAGCATCTGCAGCCGGATCACGTCCTGGGAGATCACCATGGTGTGACGGCCCAACTGCTGCTGTAGCGCGTGAGCCAGCGAGGTTTTTCCGCTGCCGGAATTGCCTCGGAGAATTACTAGCCGGTTCCCGTTGGAGGGTTCCTTTGTTCTAGTCGGATCGGTTTTCAGCTTTTTCGTAAAGCAAACGATCCGGTTGGCCTCCGAGAAGTCCATTGCCTTGTGAAACCGAAAGCTGGTATCATTGTTTATCTCGCAATCGCTGGCGAATTCTTTGCAGCCCTGTTCAGCTGCCCATTGTTCGCATGCAGCCAGCAGTTCTCCCGCGTATCCGTTTCTCCGATAGGGTTGCTCTACAAAAATACCCTCTAAGTAGCCTACCGGCGAGGTTTCGGCGCCTTCCACATAGTCCCGCCGCAATTGGCACTGGGCAAAGCCCACCGGAAGCTCCCCGGAATATTTCAGGAAAAAGCAGGCTGTTTTTTGCGAAAGCAGCTGGGAAAACTCATCGGAAAGTTCGTCCTCAGAAGAATGGTCCCAGAGGGCGGCCGCTAACTTTGTTAAGGCAGAAATATCCGCCTTGTCGGCTTTTCGTACCATGAATTACTCCCGAAATCAACAATTTCCATAGGTGACGCTGCCAAGCACCGCCGGGCCGGAAGCGCCGGTGGCCGCCGGCAGATTGCCTGGGCGGCGGTTCATGGTTTCATAGCCCAAAACGGCGAAAGCCACCGCCTCTTTGGCGTCGCCGGGCAGACCGGCGTCCTCAGTAAAGCCCACCCGGCACCGGGGCAGCTCCCGCTGGAGCATAGACACGAGAGCGGGATTTCTGGCGCCGCCGCCGCAAAGCAGTATTTCGTCTGGCAATTGAGGCAAAAAGTCCCGATAGGCTTTGGCGGTGGAGCGGGCGGTAAAAGCGGTGAGGGTGGCTAAAGCATCCGCTGGAGAAGCGCCTGCCAATTCTTCTAGATAGACTTTGCACCGCTGTACGCCAAAGAGCTCCCGTCCAGTGGACTTGGGGGGCTTTTGGGTAAAATAGGGCTCCTCTGCCAACCATTTTTCCACCAGTTCTTGCCGAAGTTGGCCTGCCAGGGCCAACTTTCCATCCAGATCACACCGGAGCTTTCCGCCGGTTAGTACCTCGGCTGCCCGGTCCAGCAGCATGTTGCCCGGGCCGGTGTCAAAGCCAAAACAGCCTGCTCCACCGGCAGGCAGCCAGGTTACGTTGCCGATGCCGCCGATGTTCTGCACTGCCCGGCTTTTTTGGGGATGAGAGAGCAGCAATTGATCCACAAAGGGTACCAGAGGCGCGCCTTGGCCTCCTGCGGCCATGTCTCGGCTTCGGAAGTCAGATACCACCGTCACGCCGGTGCGCTGGGCAATGACCGATGGATTGCCTAATTGAAGGGTAGAGGCGGTTTCTCCGGTTCCTGGGGGAATGTGCCAGACGGTTTGGCCGTGACTGCCGATAAAATCAGTCTGCTCAGGGGTCAATCCTGCCGCCCGAATGGCTTCTAGAGCCGCTTGAGCAAAGACTTCTCCCAAAGAAAAATTCAGCTGACACAGCCGGTCTACGGTTCCGCTTTCTGGACGGAAAGCGGCAAAGATCTGTTCCCGCAAGTTTTGATCCATGGGTACGGTGACAAAGCTCAAAAGCTTCCATTCCAGTTGGGGCGGAGCGCCGGTAATCCGAACGCAGGCGGCGTCCACACTATCAGCGCTGGTGCCGCTCATCAGGCCCACCCCGATCATTTGCAGGTGTCCTCCTTGTCAATGGCTGAGATCAGTTCCTCCACGATACTTTTGCGCAGCCGGCCCAGGGTGCGGTTTTCCCGGCCGTTGTACACATCGTTGGTCAGCAGAGCGAAACAAAGCTCCCGTTCCGGGTCGCACCAAGCGCAAGTGCCGGTAAAGCCGGTGTGGCCAAAGGTGGTGCGGGACAGGGGGAAAGTATGGGCGTCGGTATCCAGAATCCGAAACTGGAATAAGATGCCCCGCCGGTCCCAACGGTTCATCTGCTGGAATTGCGTAATCTTTTTGGCCAGGTCTTGGCTTACCAGGCTTTGACCTCCTTGCAGCGCCAGCAAGTAGCTTTCCATCAGAACGGCCATATCCCGGGCGGTAGAAAAGACCCCGGCATGGCCGGCAACTCCGTTGAGGAAATAGGCGTTTTCATCATGAACCAGGCCATGCATCCGCATGCCCCGCCACTTGCAGATCTCGGTAGGCGCGGTGGTTTCCTGGACTGCGCCCCGGTCTACTGGGCGATAGCCGGTGTGTTCCAGCCCTAAGGGGCGGCACACCAGTTCCTCCACCAGTTGATTCAGGCCCTTGCCGCACCGGCGCTCCATGGCGACGCCCATAAGAATTAAACCCAAATCAGTGTAAAGGACGGTAGATTTCGGTTCATAGGCCAGCGGCATGGTACAGATATAATCCACCGCGTCTTCTTTAGATTGGCATCGCTGGTTCAAAGGCGCCCAGCCCAAACCGGAATTGTGCACCAGCACGTTTCTCCAGGTCAGATCCCCCACCTGGGCGTGACCCAGAAGAGCATCCGGCTGGTCTTTCAGAAGGGCGTTGGCGCTGGCGCGAATTTCCCGCTCCCCGGTAAAGAGGGGATAAGACTTGCACACCGGTTCGTCCAGATCAAAGACGCCCTGCTCGCACAATACCAGAAAGGCCGACCCTGCAAACAGTTTGCTAAGGGAAGCAATGTCGTACTGAGTGCCGGTTTGGGCGGGCCAGCCAGCTTCCGGATCAGGCGTGCCGTAGGCGCTTTCTTTCACCAGCTGGTGGTGGTGATAAACGCACAGAGCGGCCGAGGGAAACGCTCCTTGATCCAGCAGGGATTGCAGATGCTTGTCCAGATTTTCAAAGTTCAGCATAGGATATCCTTCCTTTCGTTCAAGGCCGGTTGCTTTGCAACAGGTCTCTTTATGACAGTTATTTATAACGGCTTGCGCATGGTAAGAAGGGTTTGGGTTCGCCCATCGGAAAGAATAGCCGCCTCGGGCAGTTTGCAAAGAACCTGGTAGCCCTGCCGTTCATAAAGGGACACCGCCCGGCGGTTGTCCTCCGCCACTTGAAGCTCTAAAAACCGCAGCTTCTTTTGCCGTCCGGCGGCGGCCAGCTCCCGCAGCAGCGCGGCTCCCAGCCCTATCCCCCAGAACCGGCGGTAAAGGGCGATGCCGATGGTCCCCCGGTGAGCGGTGCGCTGCGTGTTGCCGATGGTCAGAGAAGCGCTGCCTGCCAATTTTCCTTCTACAAAGGGTAAAATCATCATTTGCTTGGGGTTTCGGTTGCATTTTTGCAAAAACGCAGCTTCTTGGGCTTCTGTCAGGTTGATTTCCTCGGGACCTCGGGAGAGAAAGTCGGTTTCGCCGCATACCGTATGCAGGTAAGCGGCCATGGCGGCGGCGTCCTGAGCGGGGTCAGGAGGGCGAAACTCGGCTCGCCGGCCTCCGGGCAGGGTTACGATTTTGGGAATGTAGTACATGCTTGTCCTCCTTGTCCGGTCGCCAGTCGAACCATATGAATGTGCTCTTCCCATACGCCGTTGATTTGCAGATAGGCGGGGGAACGGCCCTCTTCCGTAAAGCCGCATTTTTTTGCCAAAGCTAAAGAGGGCAGATTGCGGGGCATGATGTTGGCTTCCACCCGGTGCAGGCCCAATCCCGCAAAGGCAAATTGGATTACCGACAGCACAGCTTCCGAGCCGTAGCCCCGGCGCAGCAGCCTTTGGTCCAACTTGTAGCTGAGAAAGCAAGATCGAAAAGCCCCCATAACAATGTTGCTAAGGGCCGCGCAGCCAATGGCGGTATTTGGGTCCTCTTTTCGAAAGATCCAGAATCGGACGCCTTGCCCGAGACGGGCCATACGGCAGTCTTGCCGCATCATGCGCCGCTGTATCCGAACGTCGTCTAAAGGCGTTTCGGGAAAGGGTTCCATCGGCTGGAGCCAGGCGCCGTTTCGCCGGTAATAGGCAGCCGCCGCCTGGGCTAAACTTGGAGCCGCTGGCCGTAAAATCAGCCGGGGAGTGGTTAAAATCGGGGGGGTCATAACGTAGTCTCCAACAAACGAAGAAGGTTTTCTAAAAGGAAGCTCAGGTTTTCCCCGGCTGCTGGCGCGCTTTCCGCCAGGGTTTGGGGCAGCCGGTTGATGGAAAAAACTGCGGTCACGCCCTGTTCATAGAGGGCGGTCAGATCCCCTTGACTGCCGCCAACCAGAGCAATTACTGGTATCCCCAGAGCTTTGGCCCGGCGGGCCACGCCGGAAACTACTTTGCCGCCCAGCGTTTGATCATCCAGCCGGCCTTCTCCGGTAAAAATCCATTGAGCGTCTTGGGCTAACCGGTCAAAGCCGGCGGCGTCCAGCAGGGCGTCGGCGCCTGGTTGCAGTTTCCCGCCAAAAAAGGCGGCCATTCCAGCTCCCATGCCTCCGGCGGCTCCGCCGCCAGGCAGGTCCAGTAAATCGACTCCTAGATCCCGCTTCCAAAGTTGGGCCAAGTGGAACAGACCAGCCTCCAACTGGGCCACCATGGCCGGGTCTGCGCCCTTTTGCGGGGCAAACACTGCCGCCGCGCCTCGGGGGCCGCACAGGGGCGCGTCTACATCGCACAAAACGGTAACCGGACAGCTGTTTAGCCGTCTGTCCAGCCGGGAAGGATCGATGGCGGAAATCCGCTCCAGCGTGCCGCCAGTGGGAAGAAAGGGCGTTCCCGATTTATCCAGAAATTGAACGCCGCAGGCTGCCGCTGCGCCGCAGCCTCCGTCGTTGGTGGCGCTACCGCCCAAGCCGATGACGAGAGATCGCGCGCCCCGGTCCAGACTGTGAAGTATCAGCTCCCCAACCCCATAAGTGGTGGTCTGGGCGGGATTTCTTTTTGCTCCTGCCAGCGGCAGTCCGGCGCAGGTTGCTATTTCAATCACCGCTTCGCCGGTGGGTAAAAGGCCGAAAAATCCTTCCACCGGTTGCCCTAAAGGGCCGGTAAGCAGGCAGCTGATCCGTTCGCCTCCTATTGCGGATAAAAAACAATCGGTGGTCCCTTCGCCGCCGTCAGCGACGGGTAGGGAGATCACCTGCCAGTTCGGACGGCG
>CATJIY010000193.1 GCA_949740695.1 uncultured Eubacteriales bacterium | reverse complement strand
TCTGTTACATCGTCGGAGGTTATGCCGGCAACTTCACTGCGGCGAAGGGAACCCACTGCCGCAAGCCATATGGGCAACTCCATGGGCCCATCCTCTGCAACCTTGAGCAGAGCTTTGACATCGTCCCCGCTTGGTATACTTCTCGTTGTTTTCGCTTTTTGTGGGAGCGTGGTATTTAGTCGGAACTCCGGCAAAAACATATTGAGCGCCGCCGTCAGCAGGCCGTAAATGTTGGAGACGGTTTTGGGTTTATGCTGGGCAGCTTCCATGTTGATAGCTTTTTGTAGGACTTCGTTGGTTAAGTCCCCAAGGCGGATTTTTTGCAAACCTTCTAAACTGTTCCGGCAGATTGTTCGGTAACTGCGGATGGTGGACGGAGAAAGTACGTTCTCTTTGCTGTCCACATAGCGTTTCATGGCCTCCCCTACCGTCATGCGGCCCTCTTTGCGGCTGTCTTTTTGATTCGCTAAAAAGTCCGCTGCCATGAATTTGACCGTGTTCTTGTCCTCGTGAGTGAAGGATTTACGGCAGCGCTTGCCGTTTTCATCCAGATAGAACACTAGCGTTCGGTATTTACCGGATTTTGTTTTCGTAATTTTTGCCATAGAAAAACCTCCTGGGTATGACTTGCAAAGCCTGCCCGGAGGTGGTATAATCTACTTGCCACAGCAGATTTATCCACTTCGGGTAAGCCTGTTTTCTTGCCGCTCCTGATGTTCCCGCACCAGGGGCGGTTTTTTATTTGTATTCAGAGACTATTAGCTGCCAAGACAAGCTTCATGGCGTCGGCAAGGAATCCAGGGCATGTTTTCTCTGCCACATTTTCCCGCTGCATGAATAGGATATGGAAATATCAAAATTGTAAGCAATTATTGGAATTGAATTTTCTCGATGCAAACCCAATAATTTTTTATATCGCCATAGTTCACGGCAGCGAGGCCATAGGAGGGCATTTCAAAGCTGGCGGACACTCCGGCAGGCAGGCTGTCCAGCCAAGTTTCATAAACGCCCAGCGGTGTTTTATTTTCGCCTAACAAAACGCAGGTAGCATGGATTATGCCGCCGTCCTTATCTGTGGTGTTTGCCATCCTCCCTATCACGGTCACAAAAGAAAAGGTATCGTCTTTTGTTATGGACAAGTCTGATGTTTGATACCGCATGACAGGGTTCGCTGATTTTTCTACCTTGATATCTGGAACAACTGTGTACCCAGCGGCAGGGCCCATATTCCCCTCAACACCGCCGGAATTACAAAAGAAGTAACCCTTCCCGCCAGCCTTAACGATTTCGGGCCCGCAGGAAATGTTGTCGCATGTGGCGAGCAAGGCGCCGCTTTCATCTTCAAAGTCCAGCGTGGCGCTCCGCAGATAAAGGGGCTTTTGGGTGGTGTTGGAGATCTCAATAATTGAGTTGCAGCAAAGATTCCCAAAATCGTCCCGGAACACTTCGCAATGCTGATAGGTAATTTCGTAAAGGGATGGGCTTTGACTTTCTTCTTCAGAAATTTGTGAAGACATAGCGCTTTCTATATGGGAGCTTTCAGGCGCTTGGGCCTGTGAAGAGGGTGAACGGCTTTCTGCTGTTGAGCTTGTGCCGGAAGGCTGCGCGGATACAACCCGTGCCGTAGGGGCCGGGGCAGATGGGCTGGTACTGGAATCTTCAGGAACAACCGGCGCGGTTGGCATGCGAAGAGTGATCCCGCCACATATAAATCCAAACACATAAACGCCAATCAGAATAAGGGCATACCACCAACGGAAAGGGGATGGCTTTTTCTGGGAGGGGCGGTGGGGAAGAGATTCTGGGGGAAAAGAGGGCAAAGGACGGCTCTGCCTGGGCTGCGGCTTGGCATCTGTCCTTGTGACAGGTTCTTCCTGCCGACTTTGCGCCTTTGTCTGCTGTGGCCGGGCAAAGGGTCTGCCGCACACCGGGCACGAACGGGCTTCCCCTTCTATGCGCGTACCACAGTCCGGGCACTGGAAAATCATAATATCAACTCCTTGCGCAAAGCAAATATCAGCCTAAACGCCCCAACACCCGGCCCTGGCAGCGGATGTCGTCATATTCCCGCAAAGGGATGGGGTTATACTGGGGGTTCAGGGATTCCAGGCAGTTGTGGCCCAGGCGCTTAACGTAGCCCTCGCCGTTTAAGTAGAATATGCCGATTTCTCCGGGGCGCACCATTTCATCCTGGCGCTGCACAAATAGGATGTCGCCGTCTTTATAGGCGGGCTCCATGCTGTTGCCGTTTACGCGCACGCAGTAGTGGGCGTCTTCCGGCACCTGCTCGGTGGGGATCTCTACCCGGGTCTTGTAGCCCGCGTCATCCGCCCAGGGTTCGCCGGGGCCCGCGCTGACTGCTAAGTCATAGCAGTTTATATAGGTGATGGCGCCCTTCTGCTCTTGCTCCACCACGTGGGTCATGCGGTCGTATTCCACGTTCAGTACGCCATCTACCGCCCGTTTGCCGTGTATGTCTAGTACACGGTATTTTTTTATGTGTTCGTCTTCTTCCAATGAATAGGAAGAAGAATTTTCACCATCGGCAATTTGATACGGATCATTGCTATAGCCCATTAAATAATCAATCTTAACATGGTACTTTTTTGCGACGGCAATCCAAAAGTCGGATCGCGGGTCTCGCGCGCCGGTCTCGTATCCGTAATATGTTGTAAGACCTATTACAAGGGAAGCGGCAAACTGTTTTTGGGGCATGCCGATCGATTCCCTGAACTTTCTATGGTAGAACAGCCGCTGTGCACGTCCAGCCTGTCTTCTATTGCGGACTACATAACGCAGGATGTGGACATAACGGTCCCTTTCGAGGGCAGGCATATCGTCCATGTCGCGGGCAGCAGGGCCGTCACGGTGTACAGGGAGCTGAACGCGGACAAGTGGCGGGACTGCCTGGTGTCTGCGGCCCCGGTGGTAAGTGGTTTCCCCTTTGGGCGGTTTATGGACGTGGAGAGATTCATCATCAATCTGCAGGCCAATTTTGTGCAGGACGAAAACATCGCCGCGCTGCTGGCCTTTGTGGGTTTGGTAAAGACAGACACAGGCGTGGAGCAGAACGACGACGGGGTT
>CATJIY010000192.1 GCA_949740695.1 uncultured Eubacteriales bacterium | reverse complement strand
TTATGGTGCAGGTCTCGGTGTAATCCGCAAGCTGTTCCGCCAGCATCCCAAAAGACCGAATATGGTATTCGGGGGTATACCTTTCATTTAATAAAATCGGGTCGTAACGCCACACCACCCGCTCCTTTCCGATTGCGGAAGAAAGGGCTTGAAAGGCGGGAACCAAAACCTTTTGTTTAGATGGCAGATTCCCTTCGATATCGGGGCCGTAGGGATTTAAGGTGAACTGGAAATAATAGGGGTAGTCCCGCAGTTCCTCAAACCTTCCCATCATGGGGATTGGGTTCTTTGTCCAAAAGACAATGCCGTCCACCACATCTGGAGACAAAGAGATTTCGCTGATTCGGTGAGGATTCATAGGGTTGCGGACGTATAGATAGCCCGCTTTGATCCGGTTTAAAAACCACTCCGAATAATAGGAGGGGATGTCCGTCCTCCGGCTGGCGCTGATGATGCTCATCTCAATCACCTGTGGATACCGGTTTGGAGACACAGCAAACGCCTTCCCATTTCTTTCAATCCGCAATACCCTGCCGGATTGCTGTGAAAAGACGGCTTTTACACCCGGTATCGTTTCCTTCCTTTTGATTGCCTATTTCCCAGCAGCGGCTGAACCGCCGCGTTCTGCAAGGCTCGTCTGTTTTAGCAACACATAAGCGAACTGGGAGCTGTTTTTCAGATGGCTCTCAACAAAAGGGAGGGCTTGCTCCTCCCCCATCGGTCTTCTGTTATTATAACGCCTGTTCTGTTGGGATACAAGAAGGAGGCCTGATAATCAGAGTAATCTCGGGAAAAATAATATCTGCTCCACAAGAGACCGGGGACTTGCCCAAAAACCGAAACGCAGAACATGTTCATACATAAGGAGTCCATGGTGAAATTGCCATATCCCTTCATTTCACCGGGGAATTCCCCTCAGCCCTTCCGTCAAACGCCCCTCCCCTTTTCCCGCTGTCATCATTCTGCCCAAAAAGCGGGGAGACTTTGCCCTCCTTTCCCGTCATCTATCCAAAGATGAAAGGAGGTACTTGCAAGGAAAAATACTTCATGATATGATGAAAAAACAAAAAAGTAAACGTTTACATTTTTTCAAAAAGGAGGTCTCTTTATGGTTCAGGATTTGACCAAGGGAAAGCCCGCCAGACTCATCCTGCTTTTCACCATTCCCCTGTTGATTGGAAATGTATTTCAGCAGTTTTACAGCATGGCCGATACCATTATTGTAGGCCGTACCATTGGCGTGGACGCCCTGGCCGGAGTCGGCGCCACGGGGAGTATTTCCTTTCTGATTTTAGGTTTTGTCCAGGGGCTGACCGCCGGGCTTTCGGTCATCACTGCCCAGCGATTTGGGGCGGACGACTACGACGGTGTTCGAAAAAGCGCGGCGGTCAGCCTTTTGATCTGCGCTGTTGTGACCGTTGCCCTCACCGCCGTCGCCGTTTTGTCCGCCCGCCCGCTGCTAGAGCTGTTGCAGACTCCGGATAACATCATCGACAGCGCCTATGACTACATCATCATCATTTTCTGGGGTATTTTCGCCTCCATGCTCTTTAACCTTTTGTCCAATGTCGTCCGCGCCTTGGGCGATTCCAGAACCCCTCTCTTATTCCTCATCATCGCCTGCCTGTTAAATATTGCCCTTGACTTTCTGTTCATTCTCGCCTTTGACAGGGGGGTAGCCGGGGCGGCTTGGGCGACGGTTGCGGCACAAGTGGTTTCTTGCTTGCTGTGCGTTATCTACATCATCAAGCGGATCCCCCTTCTGCGCCTGTGCAAAAAGGACTGGCAAATAGACGCTTCCTTTACAGGCGTTCACTGCAAGGTCGGATTGCCCATGGCGTTTCAAAGCTCGATCATCGCCATTGGGGCCATGATTTTGCAGATTCCCTTAAATCGCTTGGGTTCCACTGCTGTGGGGGCCTTTACCGCCGCCCAGAAAATCGACAATCTGGCGGTGCAAATCCTCATGTCCTTTGGCATCACCATGGCCACCTTTGCAGCGCAAAATTACGGCGCTAACAGCATCCGCCGCATCCAGCACGGTGTGAGAAAATGCATCCTCATCAACGTTTTCACAAGCGTTGTTTTAGGAACTCTCATCATGCTGACCTGCCGCCCTTTGGTGGAAATTTTTGTCGGACAGGGACAGGAGGATGTTGTAAAACTGGCGCGGGTCTATCTCATCATCAACTGCTCGCTGTACTTTTTGCTGTCTTTGCTGTTTGTCTACCGGTATACCCTACAGGGGCTTGGCAAAAGCCTCACCCCCACCATTGCCGGCATCATTGAACTATTTATGCGCAGCGGAGCGGCTGTCTTTTTAGCAGCTCCTTTCGGATTTGCCGGGATTAGCGCTGCAAATCCCATCGCCTGGTTGGGCGCTCTCGTCCCGCTGACCATCGCCTACTATCGAAACATCCGACGGCTGCTGCGGCAGCTTTCCAATTCCCCAAAAGCCATTTCGGCGGAGACCTCCAAAGCATTGGAGACCTCCAAAGCATTGGAGACCTCCAAAGAGTTGGAGACCTCCCATCTTTTAGAGAGCCCTCAGATATCGGGGGAATCCCCCAATGTTTTGGAACCCCCGATTTCAGAGAAGCGCCCATAAAATGAACAGAATGGCTGATATCAGGAGAACAGGGGGAATCGGTTATGACACAACAAGAGCTACGGGAATATCTGCTCACCTTTGTCGACGCGGAGGAATATAACCCTTTTGACGACGCAGGCCCCATTTACCGCCACAAAAGCAACGGAAAATGGTTTGCCTTTTTTGCCGTTTTGCAGGGAACGCACTGCATTATTTTAAAATGCGAGCCCTTAGAGGCGGATTTTCTGCGACAGACCTATCAGGGCGTGACACCGGGGTGGCATATGAACAAAACCCATTGGAATACCGTGGCATTAAACGCCGATGTACCGCCGGAGGAGATTAAAAATATGGCACGGATGAGCTTTTTGCTGACCATGCCGAAAGCAGCTGGGAAACGGCGCAAATAATCCCGCTCATCAAACGCAGCGCCGGCATTGACCGGGTAAGGGCGGCAGCTATAAAGACTACCCTTTCAAGAGACAATCGCATCATAAAAAGGAACCGGCTTTTCA
>CATJIY010000191.1 GCA_949740695.1 uncultured Eubacteriales bacterium | reverse complement strand
GAGGACTCGGGAGTTTCATCGGATCCTTCAGAGGATTCGTCAGAAGGTTCCGATGAGGAGTCTTCTGAGGGCTCGCCAGAGGAAGAGTCTTCCGCTGATTCACTGGAGGAAGGGGCGGCGATGGGATCGATTTTAATGTGTTTGGGGCTGTGCTTTTTCAAAGAGCTTTCGTTTTTCTCCGGCTGGATTGCCTGTCCCCATTCGTCCACTCTTGCGTTAAACTCGTCGGCTTTTAAAGCGGAGAGAACCGAAGCGCGGTTGTTGGAGAAATCCTCCTCCGATTCGGTGAGGTCGAGCTTTTTCATCACAAAGGTGGCAGTGCTGTCCACAAGGGCTTTTACGTCGCCGACTTCGGCGTCAAAAGCAAAGTCCCGGATGTTTTGAGGGGTCTGCACGTCGTCCTTGCTGATGATGGCGTTGAAGTTGGCGGCGGAGGGCTTGGCCTCTGAATCGGCGAAATATTCGTCTAAAATTGCCTGGAAATCGTCGCCGTCTTCTAAGCGTTTGGTCAGCATTTCGATATCGGCGTCAATGTCCGCTTGATCTCTGCTCACCTGTTCGCCTTCGTCGTTTGTCTCGGTGAGATTTACCGAAATATAGAAGACTTTGCGGTTGTTATCATAGAAAAAGGTTTTCAATTCGTCTTCAGAGACTTCCTCGCTGCCGCCTTCTCCATATGTTTTGTTGAAAATGCGCTCCATTTTATGCTGATTGAGTTGCAGCTTTTTATAGGATTCCAATCCAAAGCCCTTGTCGGCGTATCCGTATAGGGGATCCAGGTATTCATAGTACATCTGCGCCATGGAATCCACCGACTTTTGCGTTTCCTCGTCTACTGTGAGTTCCATTTCGTCGAATTTTTGCTCCACGGCCAAATAGTTCCGCGCCAGAGATTCTGTTTTGTCAACCACCCACTGCAAGCCGTCCTTGCCTTCCAATTCCTGATCAAACGGAGTTTTGGTGGCGTCGAAGCCTTCTAGTGCCTGAGCGCTTTGGTAAGCGGTTAAGGAGAGTCCGATATACATGCCGGAGGTGACGGTGTGATCGTCTAGCTTATAGGTCCAGTTGTCGTCGCCACCGCAGCTTGTAAAGCTCAGAAGGGTGGTGGCGGCCAAAAGGCCTGCCGTTGCTTTTTGGAATAGATTCATCTGTATTCATACCTTTCAAAAATAATTTTCTCAAATCCGAAAGAACCAATATCGACAGTCATTATACATGATTTTAGCAGACTTGTCCAGTGGGAGAGGGAAAATTTCACAATATTCGGGATTCCTTAACAAATCCCATCATTTTTTGGCCTAATTTCTCCTTTTCACCGATTTGTCCCAACCGGCATAATTTGCTATCAGGGAAGTTCCACAAATGACTTCTTTTAGATTACAGCGAGGAGCGTGTCATCTATGATTGACGATAGATTGCCGTTAAACAGGCTTTGCGAAGGGGGAGAGGCGGAGGTTTCCGAATTGAGCGCAACCGGAAGTATGCGCAAGCGTCTCATGGACATCGGGCTGATTGAGGGCACGAAGGTGGAGTGCTTACACAAAAGCCCGGCTGGGAATCCCATTGCTTATTTGGTTCGCGGAGCAGTCATTGCCCTGCGCAACGAAGATTCCGATCACATCTTGGTTTCCCCATTGGCGTGATGAGGCCGTTGCGACTCCCGCTAAAGAAGGCGGTTTGCACTACGGCCGGGGCCGGCCTCCAAGCTGTCCGGCAGCGGTCTCAATGAAGGAGCGGGAGTCCCAAAGCGGCTGTTTTGGGCGCTCTTGCCGGTGGCAGGGGCGCTTTTTTCCCGACGTGGGGAAAGTTGAGACATTTTTCACTGAAATCGTAAAGGGCGTTTTTCAAAACGCCAGAAAGGCAGGCAGCAAATGGGCTTAACAAAGAGTTCGACAGGACGCAGCCCCGCCGATGAGGGGATGAACATCCAAAAGCTCAGAGAAAGCGACAAGGTGGTCGCGTTGGCGGGCAATCCCAATGTAGGAAAGAGCACGGTGTTCAACCAGCTGACCGGAATGAACCAGCACACCGGCAACTGGCCGGGCAAGACGGTGAGCAATGCCAGCGGAAGCTGCGAATACAATGGCCGGCATTATATTTTGGCCGATTTGCCAGGGACTTATTCCATTTCGGCCCGGTCGGCGGAAGAGGAGGTGGCAAGGGATTTTATCTGTTTTGGAAATCCGGACGCCGTGGCGGTGGTCTGCGACGCCACCTGTTTGGAGCGCAACCTCAATTTGGTGCTGCAAATTATGGAAATCACCGGAAACGTCCTCATCTGCGTCAATTTAATGGATGAAGCGAAAAAGAAAAACATTTCTTTGGATTTAAGGCAGCTCTCTAAAAACTTAGGGGTTCCGGTCATCGGCATGAGCGCCAGGAGCAAAAAGGGAATCGACAGGATGATGGAGGTACTCAGCCGGATGGTTACATACGAGCATCCGACGCCGCCCAAAAAGCTGCGGTACTCCCCGGCTGTAGAAAAGGCGGTGGCTATTTTGCAGCCGGAAGTCGAGAAGCTTTTGGGGGCTGGGGCCAACAGCCGCTGGATCTCCTTAAAGCTCTTAGACGGGGACGAGAGCTTTAACGATTCGATGAAGCAGTATCTTCAAATCGACATGCTGGCGGATTTGGCCATTCAAAAGGCCATGGAACGGGTCAGAGACTTTTTGCAGAGCGAACGGCTCAGCTTTGAAAAACTCCAGGACATGATTGCCGCATGTCTTGTGCGGCAGGCGGAGGAAATTTGCATCGACGTGGTGAGTTGCAGCAAAAGCAGAGCCGATTTAAGAGATCGCCGCATCGACAAAATCCTCATTGGCAAGTGGACCGGTATTCCGGTGATGCTACTGCTTTTGGCGGGGGTGTTCGGGCTCACCATCACCGGCGCCAATTATCCGTCGCAACTTCTGTCCGACGGATTGTTCTGGGTGGAGGGGCAGCTGAGGAGCCTCTTTGAATGGATGAACGCTCCCTCATGGCTGTTGGGAGTGGTGGTAGACGGGATGTTTCATGTGCTTGCCTGGGTAGTGGCCGTCATGCTCCCGCCAATGGCTATTTTTTTCCCGTTGTTTACCCTACTCGAGGATCTGGGCTATCTGCCGCGGATCGCTTTCAATCTGGATCAGTACTTTAAAAAGGCCCATGCCTGCGGGAAGCAGGCCCTTACGATGTGCATGGGATTCGGCTGCAACGCCGCGGGCGTTGTGGGGGCGCGGATCATTGATTCCCCCAGGGAACGGCTCATCGCCATT
>CATJIY010000190.1 GCA_949740695.1 uncultured Eubacteriales bacterium | reverse complement strand
TTATTGTATCACGTTTGCTCCTCGGTGTAAAGATCTACCACCATCCTAGCCTGGGCCAAAGGATCGTCGGCAGGGCGAAGCTTGAGCGTAATATAGGGCTTTTCTCCAGCAGAAAGAAATACCCTCCCCCGCAGGTTGGAAGCCGCGCACGCGCGCGCTGCCCCCTCCAGCTTTTCTGACCGGAAAAAGAGCAGCAGACTGCCGTTTTTCTGGCTAATTTCATAGATGCCTGCGGCAGAAGCGTCCGCCCGCAGCAAAGCGATATCCAGCAGAGCGCAGGCCGCTTTAGGCGGGGCGCCAAACCGGTCAATCAGCTCATCCTGCATATCCCGGTAATCTTCCTGGGTAATAATCTGAGCAATTCTGCGGTAAAGCTCCACCCTGGTAGCCGCATCCGGCACATAGCTTTGCGGCAGCCCTGCCGAAACCAACAAATCAGCAGTACATTCCGTAGGCCGCACCGGGGTCTCCCCTTTCAGCTCAGCCGTCGCCTCAGATAACAGCCGAAGGTAAAGGTCATACCCCACGTCCATCATGTGACCGCTTTGCTCGGCCCCCAATACATTGCCCGCCCCTCGAATCTCTAAATCCCGCATGGCGATTTGAAACCCCGATCCAAACTCGGCAAACTCCCGAATAGCGGACAGCCGCTTTTGAGAAATCTCAGTAAGCACCTTTCCTTTTCGATAAGTAAGATAGGCATAGGCATGCCGGCTGGACCGTCCCACCCGGCCCCGAATCTGATGCAGCTGCGCCAGCCCCATATGGTCGGCGTCCTCAATAATCAAAGTATTTACATTAGGGATATCCACGCCGGTTTCAATAATGGTAGTACATACTAAAACCCCGATTTCCCCCGCGTACATCCGGCTCATCACATCGCTCATTTGTTCCTCTCCCATGCGGCCATGAGCCACGCCCACTACCGCCTCAGGAAAATCCTGCTGAATCTTCAGGGCCGCCGTATCAATGGAGTCAATCCGATTGTGCAAATAATAAACTTGTCCGCCCCGGGCCAATTCTCGCCGGATAGCATCTCGGATAATGGCGTTATTATGCTCCAGCACATAAGTCTGCACCGGCTGCCGCCCCAGAGGCGCCTCTTCCAATACGCTCATGTCCCGAATACCAGTGAGGGCCATATTCAGCGTTCGTGGGATGGGGGTGGCGGTAAGCGTAAGCACATCCACCCCTTGGGCAATTTCTTTTATACGCTCTTTATGGGCTACCCCAAACCGTTGCTCCTCATCCACTACCAGCAAGCCAAGATCTTGAAATCCCACATCTTTCTGCAAAATCCGGTGAGTACCGATCAAAAGGTCTACCTGGCCGGTCTTTGCCCTTCGAGCAGTATCCTGGAGCTGGCGACTGGTGCGAAACCGGCTCATCATATCCACCTTTACCGGATAGCCGGAGAACCGCTCCACCGCGCTGAAATAGTGCTGCCGGGCCAAAACAGTGGTCGGCGCCAGCAGCGCCGCCTGTTTGCCCGAAAGAATACACTTCATGATAGCCCGGAAGGCCACCTCGGTCTTTCCAAAGCCCACGTCACCGCACAGCAACCGGTCCATAGGCGCAGGCTTTTGCATATCGTTTTTAATCTCCTGGGCGCAAGTGAGCTGATCTTCGGTCTCCTCATAAGGAAACGCCTCCTCAAAGCTGCGCTGCCAGTCGTCATCCGGCTCAAAGGAAAAACCTGGAAGCTTTTGCCTTGCGGCATACAACGCCAACAGCTTTTCCGCCAGGTCAGAGGCGCTTTTCTTTGCCCGCTGTTTGGTCTTTTGCCAGGCGGCGGTGCCTAATTTAGAAAGCCGCACCGTCTCAGTCTCGGCGGCCCCCACATATTTACTCACCAGATCCAAGCCAGTAGCTGGGACAAACACCACATCCGATCCGGCAAAGGCGATCTTGATATAATCCCGCCAAACTCTATCCACCTGGATACGTTCCACACCGGTAAACCGTCCGATACCGTGATGCTCATGAACTACCAGATCCCCAGGATGCAGGTCGGAAAAACTTTTGATGGCGTCTTTCCCGCTTCTCTTTCTCTTTTTCCCCGACTTTTTTCCAACAGACAATCCCTCGCATAACAGCGCCAGCTTAAGCGCTGGATATTCCATCCCAGCGGAAAGAGCCTCCGGCAATACGCACACCCGGCGAGGTCCCGCTTGTTCCGGCTCCCGAGTACAAGGAATTTCGTGCTCCTCCAACATCTGAATTAAGTTTTCTACGCGGGAGCGGCCACCCGCCAACAGGATTACGGTGCTCCCCACCCGAAGATAATCCCCTACATCCCGCAAAAGGATTTCCAGTCCCCCAGCGGCAGGCAGCTGTTTGGCGGAAAAAGAGATCAGGCTTTCAGGAGAAAAGGCGTTGGCCGCCAAAAAGCTATCCAGCAGAACTGGCTGCTTCACAGCCGAAATAAATTGCCGGTCGTCCATCCCATAGCCAGTCTTCGCAGGAGGTATCAACCCGTTTTCCAACAGGTGCCCCACATCCTCCGCCTGGCGGTGAGCCGCACCCTGAGCAGTCTCGTGAACTGCCGGCGTATCACAGCAAAGAAAAAGCGTATCCTCTGGCAGATAGGAAAACCCGGTAGCCATTTCCGGATAAATTTGCGGCAAATATCGGTCGGCGGCAGGCAGATTGCCCAACTGTTCCAGCGTCTCACAATCCTTCAGTAAATTGGTCCGCAGCTGATCGGAGGAGGATTTTCTCCCCGCTAGTTTTCGCAAAGTTTGGCAAAGACCCGCAATCCCCCCATCGGACATTGCGGGTAGCGCCTCCCGCACCGGAAGAAAACAGATGCGTTCCTCTCCTTGGACGCGCCGCTGGGTCAACGGGTCAAACCGGCCCAGAGAATCCACCTCGTCTCCGAAAAATTCGGCCCTCACCGGCTGATCCTCCCCCGCAGGGAAAACATCCAAGATGCCGCCTCGCAAGGCAAACTGGCCAGGCCCCTCGGTCTGACCCACGCGAGTATAGCCCGCCAACACCAGCCGCCGCGCCAGATCTTCTACCGAAGCGGTTCCTCCATTTTCCAGAAAAATTACCGCTTGCTCCAAAGTCTGAGGCGGTAGCGTTCGCAGCATCAATGCATCCGCCGGAGCACAGACCATCCGGCATTGGCCGGTGTACAACCGCCAAAAACCCCGGATACGCTGCTGCTCATATTCATGAGAAACCCCTTCCATATTATGAAATACCAGATCCCGGCTGGGTAGCGCCACCGCCTCCGGCCCGCCCAGCGCCGCCAGATCGGCGGCAAACATTCGAGCCGCCTGCTCATCCCGGGTTATCGCGCAGACCATCCGCCCAGGCAGATCGGCGCTCAGCGCAGCCGCCAAGTGAACCCGATGGACTGGCGACAGTCCGTAAACCGAAACTGTTTCTGTCCGCCGGGCTGCCTCCAGCAGCCTGGGATATTCCGGCAGACGCCGAGCAATGTCTATCAAAAACTCCATACTGCCTCTTTCTCCATTCGTTTTGCCGCAAGGGGCTTTGAAATCCCCCTGCCGGTAAAAGGGTTTGCAGGACCACTTTCAAAAATCCACCGACATACAGCTGCCGGGACTCCAAAGGGTTGATTTTCCACCCCGTCCGCTCAAAATTTATGCTTCCAGACAACCAGTATTACCCCGTTCCTTTTCGGAACGGGGTGTATATTTCCATCGCTTTTTGTTGAAATTCGGATTTTGCAAGATTTACTCCGCTTGATAAACCACTTTACCGTTTACCACTGTAACCGCCGCTTCCCCGCCCAACTGGATCAGCGGATCGGCGGTCCAAATCACTACGTCTCCATCCTTACCGACTTCCAGGCTTCCTACTCGGTCTCCAATGCCGGTAAGACGGGCAGGATTGATGGTAATGGCCTTCCAAGCTTCCTCCATGGGCAGTCCGGCCTTTGCGGCCAGCCCAGCGCACATCGGCAGCGCCTGAATGGGAATCACTGGAGCGTCAGTGATGATGGCAATTTCCACTCCAGCTTCATAAAGCGCTTTGGGCGTCCCAAAATTTTTGTTTATCAACTCGATTTTGGATTTGCCGCCAAAAGTAGGGCCTACAAAAGCGGGATAACCTTCCTTAGCCAGCTCTTCAGCAATCAGCGCCCCGTCGGTGCAGTGATCTAAAGTCAGCTTGACGCCAAACTCCTTGGCAATGCGGATAGAAGTGAGGATATCATCGTGCCGGTGAGCGTGGGCTTTCAAAGGAATTTCTCCTTTGAGCACCGGGATCATAGCCTCCAGCTTCATGTCAAAGGCGGGATTCTTGCCGTTTTCTTGATCCGCTATATACCGGCGCGTCTTAAAGAGCAACTCCCTCAGCAATGCGGCAGTACCCATCCGGGTAACCGGCAGCTTTTTATTCTGCCCGTAAACCCGCTTAGGATTTTCGCCAAAAGCACACTTCATAGCCAACGGCTCTTTAACGATCATATCTTCTATCCGACGACCGGCCAATTTGATGGCGGCAAAAGTACCGCCCACCACGTTGGCGCTGCCCGGACCGGTACAGGCGGTGGTCACCCCGCCCCGCAGGGCGTTTGCCAAGCCTTCATCCAAAGGATTGATAGAGTCGATAGCCCGCATTTGAGGGGTTACCGGGTCGGCCGATTCATTATAGTCGTGACCTTCCCAGCCCATACCTTCATTGTCCAAACCCACATGGCAATGGGCTTCTACACAGCCGGGCGTGACCAATCGTCCTTCCGCGTCGATCGCCTGGCACCCAGAAGGAACCTTGATCTCGATCCCTACCGCAGCGATTTTTCCATCGTCGCCAATGAGAACGCAGCCCCGCTCCAGGTCTGGTCCAGCCATAGTCTTGATAAATCCGTTTTGAATCAAAAGCATAAAACGCCCTCCTGATCTTAATTTTATCCGCTCTTACTTCGGCTGAAAGCGATTATAAATTTGCATAGCGTGCTCCACACCGTTTTCCAGCAAATCCGTCACCGCGTCAGGCACCGCTTTCACCGCAGCATAGGTATCGCTATCCATAGGAGACAACACAAAGTCGGCCATTCCCTCGCCTTCGGCCCGGTTAGGCTGGCCCAATCCCACTTTAATCCGGGGAAACTGGTCATTTTCCAACAGATAGATAATATTGCGCATACCGTTGTGGGTACCGGCCGAGCCGCTC
>CATJIY010000189.1 GCA_949740695.1 uncultured Eubacteriales bacterium | reverse complement strand
CTTTCCCGGCTGCAGACAAGACGCTGGAGGAATTTTTGAATCTGGGCGGGCAGGTATGTATCTGCAACGCCTGCATGGAACACAACGGCTTTCATGCGGAACAGATGGATCCGCGCTATGTGCTGATCAACGCACCGGATGTGGTCAGCCTGTTAATGAACGCAAAAGGCTCCCTGCAGATTACATAATCGAGGTAATGGCATGGAACTGGCTCAAGTCATGGAGCAGAAGTCCTTTGTCATAGTAGGAGATACCTTGAATGAAGAGAAATATGCGGCCAAGATCAAAAGGGCTATGATGGAACAGGGATATCAGGTTCAGTGCGTAGGAAAAGAGCTGCCTTCACTCAATAATGTTATAGGTGAAATTGATGTCGTTGACCTGTGTATCCGGGCAGACCGGGGGTTGGAACTGCTGCAGAATTGTGAAAAGCCTTTCAAGAGCGTAGTTATACAACCGGGTGCATCCAGCGAGGAATTGATTCAATATCTTCAGGATCATCAAATCCCCTATATTGACGGATGTCTTCTGCTGGGGTTAAAGCTATACCGATCATAATAAGAGTGCTCCGGACGATTGGCTTCGTCCGGGGCGGTTTTACTGTGTACGGTGATTAACGAACAGCCGTGTTAGATACAACTTACAAAACAATAATAAGCTGTGCTTTATTTCCGCGAGCAGCGAGCTAACTATTAAGAGGAAAGAACAGGCTGATTTTGGTTTCAGGTGGCTCCGCATATGCGGAACCGCCTTTTGTGATCATATCACGGAAAACAGCGCTGTTTATGGATATACTAATGTCAATAAAAACGAAAGGAGAAACGATCTATGCCGATTTTAAATATGAACTCAGAAAATTATCGTAAGTATACGCAGGCGGAAAGGCCTGTACTGGTGGAGTTTTTTGCTCCCTGGTGTGTATACTGCCGCCGTCTGGCACCCTCTCTGGAGGCTTTGGCAGAAGAATATCAGGATACACTGGTGTTCGGTACCGTCAACATTGATGACGAGCCGGAACTTGCCCAATCCGAGGAGATTGAGGTAGTTCCCACCCTGCTGCTCTATCAGAACGGTCAGGTTCTTGGCTCAATCGTAGCCCCGGAATCCAAGGCGCAGCTGGCGGCGTTTATTGAGGAAACATTGCAGAACCGGGAACGGGAGGACAGCATTGTGAAACATGTCTATGATATGATCGTGGTGGGCGGCGGTCCCGGCGGCTACACAGCAGCTCTTTATGCCGCCAGAGCCGGACTGGACACCGTGGTTTTGGAGAAGCTGTCCGCCGGCGGCCAGATGGCGCTGACGGAGCAGATCGACAATTATCCCGGCTTTGAGGAGGGCATTGACGGCTTCTCCCTGGGTGAGAAGATGAAGCGTGGAACCGAGCGCTTTGGCGTAGAAACAAAACTGACGGAGGTGCTCTCCCTCGACCTGTCCGGTGCCGTGAAGAAAGTGCAGACCAGTGAGGGTCCTCTGTATACCAGAACCATTGTTCTGGCTACCGGTGCCGGTCCCAGAGAACTGGGTGTTGCAGATGAGCAGGAACTGACCGGAAAAGGCGTCAATTACTGTGCTGCCTGTGACGGCATGTTCTACAAGGACAAGACCGTGGTCATTGCGGGAGGCGGAAATACAGCCGCAGCGGACGCCCTGATTCTCTCCCGCATCTGTAAAAAGGTGATTCTTGTCCACCGCAGAGATACCTTAAAAGCGACAAAGATTTACCATGTGCCGCTGATGAATGCGGAAAATGTGGAATTCCGCTGGGACAGCGAGATCACGGAATTGCATCATGACGGGAAAGTGACCGGCGTCCGGCTGCGGAACGTAAAAACCGGAGAGGAAAGCGCCCTTGCCTGCGAAGGCGTATTTGTCAGCATCGGCAGGAGGCCTTCCACCGAATTGGTGAAAGGACAGCTTGAACTCACCCCGGAAGGCTATGTTGTTGCTGACGAAAGCACACGTACCAATATCCCCGGTGTATTCGCCGTGGGCGATGTCCGCACGAAGGCTTTGCGGCAGGTAGTGACCGCTGTGGCTGACGGCGCTGTGGCCGTTCACTATGCGGAAGAATATCTTGCAGGAGGTGTCTGATATGAAGAAGAACATGAAAAAATGGCTGAAACCAATACTGTTTACCACAGGCGGAGCGATGGCAGGTCTTGCTTATTACTATTTCATCGGATGCTCGTCCGGCACCTGCCCGCTGACCTCCCATCCTTTGGTCACGATGGTTTATATGGGTCTGGTGGGCTGGCTGCTGTCCGGTGTGTTCGGAAAGGGGGACGGTGATCAATGCAATATGTGATCTCATTCCTGGAGGGGATCATCACCTTTATTTCTCCCTGTCTGCTGCCCATGCTGCCCGTTTACATCTCCTACTTTGCCGGAGGCGGGGAACGCAGCGTGAAAAAAACACTGGCCGGTGCCATCGGCTTCGTCCTTGGCTTTACCGTTGTCTTTACCGCATTGGGTGCTTTAGCCGGGACGGTGGGCAGTTTCCTGCGGGAATACCAGACCGCCGTCAACCTGGTATCCGGGCTGGTGGTGATTTTCTTCGGGCTTAACTTTCTGGGCGTATTCAAGGTAAATCTGTTCCGCGGGAGCAGGCGCACGGTCAACACGGCGAACATGGGCTTTTTCTCTTCGGCGCTGTTTGGCATTGTGTTTTCCATTGGCTGGACGCCCTGTGTGGGAGCATTCCTCGGTTCGGCGCTGATGCTGGCCTCCCAGCGGGGTCATGTGGTGGAAGGGATGCTCATGCTGCTGGTCTATTCCCTGGGACTGGGGATTCCCTTTATTTTAAGCGCAGTGCTGATTGGATACCTGAAGTCCGCCTTTGGCTGGATTAAACGGCACTACAACATCATCAACAAGGTCAGCGGCAGTCTGCTGGTTCTTATCGGCCTGCTGATGGCCACCGGAATGTTTGGGCGGATGCTCAGTCTGCTCAGTTAGGAGACACTATGAAGAAAAATAAGACTTTACTGATTGTGATACTGGCTTTTGTGCTGCTGCTGGGCGGCGCGTATGTCCTCTATGATAAGCTGAGCCAGGGGATGGATTCCAACCAACTGGCAATGCAGGACGGGGCGCAGCCTTCAGATAAAAGAGAGGAAGAAAGCAGTGGGGGCGAGGAAGAAAAGGTGCTGGCTCCCGATTTCACGGTGTATGACCGGGAAGGCAATGAGGTCCATCTGTCCGACCATGTGGGCAAGCCGGTGGTGCTCAACTTCTGGGCCAGCTGGTGCGGCCCCTGCCAGAGCGAGATGCCGGATTTTGACGAGGCCTATGCTGAACTGGGTGGGGAAATCCATTTTCTCATGGTGAATATGACCACCAGTTCCAGAGAGTCCTATGAAAAGGCAACGGCTTTTATTGACGAGCAGGGCTATTCTTTCCCGGTATTCTATGATACGGACGGCGCCGCCGCCGAGACCTATGGCGTGTATTCCCTGCCCACTACCTATTTCATTGATGCAGAGGGATATGGGGTTGCCCAGGCCACAGGCGCCATTGACAGGGAAACGCTGGAAAAGGGTATCGGTATGATTACAGAGCAGTGATATGTACAATGTTTTTCCCATATTATTATAAGAAAATCACAAAATGCAAGAGGTATAGAAGATGGAACATGTAAAAAAGAAACGCCGCAGGGCGGTGGTAAATCAAAAAGACTGCGTTGCCTGCGGCTGCTGCGTAAAGGTATGCCCGCTGTCCGCCATTCAGGTTATCAAGGGCGTGGCGGCCCAGGTGGACGAGAGCAAATGCGTGGGCTGCGGGAAGTGCGCCAAGGAGTGTCCGGCCAGCGTCATTGAGATCCGGGAGGTGGAGGTATGAAAAAGCATTGGTACGACTACCTGTGGATCGTGGAGCTGACCTATCTGATCTTAGGCTTTTTTAACATCCTGTTTGCCTGGATCGGCCTGTTTTTCTTCTTTATCCCTCTGATCATCGCCATCGCACGGGGGACAAAGGGCTACTGCAACCGTTACTGCGGCCGGGGACAGGTATTTGGCCTGCTGGGCGGCCGGTTTGGCCTCTCCCGGAAAAAGGACATCCCAAAGTGGATGAAAAGCAAGGCGTTCCGCTACGGTTTCCTGATTTGGTTCTTCATCATGTTTTTCCAGATGCTCTGGAATACATACTTGGTCTTTGCGGGAACCCAAGATCTCCGGCAGGTGGTCACGCTGCTGTGGACCTTCAAGCTTCCTTGGAATTGGGCCTATCACGGCACCCTGTTCCATCCCGGCGTGGCTCAGTTCGCTTTTGGATTTTACAGCGTGATGCTGACCTCCACGGTGCTGGGACTGGTCACCATGGTGCTGTTCAAACCCCGCAGCTGGTGTGTCTACTGCCCTATGGGGACTATGACCCAGCTCATCTGCAAGGCAAAAAACGGAAATAAGCCATCAATGTAAATTTGAAGAAAAAATGCCGTGACCATTCCCCGTGCAGGAGATGGCCACGGCATCTTATTGCCATTGCGTTCGCTATTGTCCAGCAGCTCCTTATGGCTTTTTTAATACTTCTTCCGCAATATTTCTTGCGTGATCAGAAATACGCTCCAGAGATGTGATGGCATCCAGGAATACGATCCCGGCCTCTGTATCACACTGGTTATTGGCAAGCCGCTCAATATGCTTTGTCCGCAAGGATATCTCAAGATCATCGGCCTGTGTTTCCTTTTCGATGGCCTTTAGGGCTTTTTCACGGCTTCCTTCCTCAAATGCCTTCAATGCATATTGGAAGCTGTCCGTACAGACAGCAAACATTTGCCGGATGCCCTCTGTGCCCAACTCTGAGAATGCGGCTTTTTTCTCGTAGAGCGTTTCCGCATATTCAGAGATGTTTTCACAGTAATCACTGACACGCTCCATGTCGGAAATGATCTGCAGCAGGTGCGCCACCTCCTGATGCTCTCTGTCGCTTACCTGCAAGGAAGAAATTTTGATTGCGTACTCAGAAATGCCTGCGCTGAGTTTATCCACCAGGTCCTCCTGTGTCTTCAATACCTGAATGTCCTCGCGGCTTTGTGTAAACAGGACAGAACTCGCTTTCTCAAGAGAATCCATGACCACATGACCCATGCGCAGCGTTTCTGAGAATGTGGACTGCAGTGCGATGCCCGGTGTCTCAAGCATACGGTCATCCAGTAGGAGAATACCTTCCTCCTGTTCCACTGTGTCCACTCTGCCGATTTTCTCTGCCAACTTGATAATCAGGTTCGATGCCGGGAACAAAAGGATGGTCGTGCCGATGTTGAAAATCGTATGCACGGCACTGATCTGTGTTTGGGTAATCGTTCCGTTGGCCATAGAGGGGCGTACCATTGTAAAGAACAGAACCGCCACCACGCCAAATATTACAGTACCAATCATATTGAACAGCAGGTGCATGAGTGCGGCTGTCTTTGCATTTTTCTTGGTGCCTACACTGGACAAAATTGCAGTCACACAAGTGCCGATATTTTGGCCCAGAATGATATAGATGGCCGCACTCATGGGGACAAGCCCTGACGCAGCAAGACTTTGCAGAATGCCGACAGACGCAGAAGAACTCTGTATAATCGCAGTGACTACGGTTCCGGCGAGAATTCCAAGCAGCGGATTCTTCCCCAATGTTATAAATAGATTCACAATCTCCGGCGAATCTTTCAACGGAGCTACGGCTGCTGACATGGTAGAGATACCGACAAATAGAATACCGAATCCTACGATGATGCTGGACACATCCTTAGAGGAATGTCTCTTTCCCGCAAGCATGATAACCACGCCAACCATAATTGCAATCGGCGCAAGATTCGCCGGGCTTAACGCCTTCGCCCACTCCACGCTGGATACGAGCCAGCCGGTTACGGTGGTGCCAATGTTGGCGCCCATAATCACGCCCATGGCCTGCCCAAGATTCATGATCCCGGCATTGACAAATCCCACCACCATGACGGTCGTTGCAGAGGAACTCTGTATGACCGCCGTGATTAGCATCCCCAAAAGCACACCGAAAAACTTGTTTTTCGTCAACACCTCAAGAAACGGTTTTACTTTGTTGCCGGCTGCATTTTCAAGTCCTTGGGCCATGATCTGCATTCCATATATAAACATTCCAAGGCCGCCAGCAAACGGTATCAGAATCGCTGCATAGTCCATCAATCTTCCTCCCGCAGAACTTCTTTATATATCGTTTTTTAATCGGAATTTGCTATAAAGTCTGAAAAGCCGCCTAATGCCGATCAAATTCCATACATGATCCACAAATAGATATATGCCGGAATGATGGCGGCCATTGTGAACGGTATACCAATCTTAAAGAAATCAGAATTTTTGACCGTATATCCTTCTTTGCGAAGAATGCCGATACCCGTAATATTTGCGGATGCACCGATAGGCGTACAGTTACCGCCAAGCGTCGCACCGGACAGCAATCCGAAATACAGCACGGTAGGATCTATATTCAAGACAGAAGCAAGACCTGCGATAAGCGGAATCATTGTTGCAACATACGGAATATTATCTATGAATGCGGAAATCAACACAGATGCCCATACTATAACCGTATAAAGGACAAATATGTTACCGCCACCCATTTTCGCGAGAAGACCAGCGGCAGCATCAATAACGCCTTGTTCCGCTATACCGCCTATCATCAAAAAGAGTCCAAATAGAAGGCCGATCGTTTCAAGGTCAATTTCTTTCAAAGGTGTAGTGATGGCGGATACATTCTTTTTCTTTGCAAAATTGTAAACAAGACCGGCAAGCAATAAGCCGCAGCAAATAAGACCATTCGCAATATCAGGCTTATTCGGAATAAAGGAAGCGGCAATCAGCAGCACGATCATCCCCAAAAGCAATATAGAAGGAATGTAATCATTGACTTTTGTCCTCTCTTGCGCTTTGGGAATGGGGGCCTTTTCCTTCCTGAACAGGGAAGCCAAAATTATGGCGGAAACAACAGCACCAAATTCTACCGCGAGAAACATGCCGGGACGGCCTTTATACCAGAAGAAATCCATGAAGCTCATATTAAGGGCAGACCCAAGCATAATTGCGGTGGTGTCTCCGACCAAAGTAGCGGCACCCTGTAAATTGGATGAAACCGCAATCGCTATGATAAACGGAACAGGACTTGTTTTTAATTTCTTGCAAATTTCAAGTG
Organism: uncultured Eubacteriales bacterium; assembly: GCA_949740695.1. Lineage (GTDB taxonomy): Bacteria > Bacillota > Clostridia > Oscillospirales > Butyricicoccaceae > UBA4644. The sequence goes on along the minus strand of CATJIY010000189.1, from coordinate 6,345 downwards.
CAACAGGGGCTATCATAAGCACAGTTGCAACATTGTCCACAAATGCGGATATGATACCGGCAAACAACGCCATAGCAATGGCGGCCCACTTGACATTCGGGACTTTTTCCATGATCAGATCAGCAAGTAATTCGGGCATTCTGCTTTCAATAAACAGCGCCACAATACCCATCGTCCCTGCTATCATAAGCAGAACATTAAAATCAATGGCATCCATAATCTTTTCAAGCGGCAACATTCCCGTGATAATAAAAATCAAAGCGGTGCCAAGCGCGATATAAGGTCTGTACTTGCTGAACACTAACATCAATATGTAAGCAACAGCAAAAATTGATATAGCCGCATAGATCATTGGTTACTGCACCTCTTTCTGAGACCCGATAGAATACACAAAACTATAACCGGCATTTATGAGATGTCCGGCAACACGTTCAGAACCGAAAACGATAGAATAATAAGGGCCGGCCTCTATACTGCAATTGATGCTGACGGCGGTCCAAGGAATCCTTAAAATCCCCGCAATAGAAGAAAAACCGTCCACAAAAAGGTCTGCGCCTTTAATCAGCAGAAAGGATCCGATGAGCAGAAAAAGATAGATCATAAAAGCCTCCTTAAAAATGTATGTTTCCTATGTTGCAGACAAAAAACAAGACCTTTACCACACAGTTTGCAGTAAAAGTCTTGTTACACACATTCTTGTATGCGTATTGTCCGGCCTTTCGGCGTGATGACGAACAATACAGCGCCCAGAAGGGACGCCAACTACTCCCTTTTGGCGTAGGATACCAAAATAATTGCGCCTTGTCAAGTGTATTGTAAATGCGCTGCGTAAAAAATAGTGATAATCAAAGCCCGCAGACGGAAGAACCTGCGGGCCCCGACTTCATTTTGCTCTTTTTTTAAGATAGACCAGCATTACGGCAAGAATCTCAATGCCATAAGCGGCTCCAAAAATCACATGACGGATCGCTGCGGTCTGCTGGGCGGCAGCCAGGTTCTCCTGGGTGTATACCGTGATGGGCAGTATCGTCCCATCTTTTGGCGTGTACTGAACAGAAATAACACTTTCGTTTCGGAGGATATATTCACATACTATATTGCCATTTTTATCTTCCAGTCTGCGCTTCAGTGCCTCTTCTTCACTGATCTCGTTGCCGTATTCATCGTAATAGATTGGCGAACCGATCTGCTCCTCGGGAATAGGGGAGACCGCCGAACCGTTGGCACTTGCTTCATAAGGAATGTCCTGTTCCATATAGGCGATGAAGCTCTCGTAGTCCTCAAATGTGGTGCCGTCCATAATGGTGCATGGCCCCCAGATTGCGGTCGCAAACTGATGCGCGACCAAGGTCACAGCCAGAAGAACGACCAATACAATGGCACAGGTGCGCTTTAACTTGTGATTGCGGCGATAGATGACGGCCTCTTTTTCTGCCAGACTGTACACGCCTCTTTTCAGCAGGGAGGCATTCAGAAAGTAGAGAACAACCGCATAAATCAGAAGAAATATTGCCGCCCCGATGATACCGGAAATCATCATGCTGCTGGTGCCCAGCCCCATATAGGCGTCAACCAAAAGCAGAGGGAAGGTGAAGCCAAGAAAGCCAACCGCCAGAGCGACCGATTTCTGGGCCAGACCAATGACCTTGCGCTTATAGCCGGACAGCTCCGCAGGCTCCAAGCCTGCGTCCTCCACGCTGAGAAAGGCACGGTTGACAAAAATAGCTTGGCAGACCATACTGGCCGCAAAGAAAATTGCCCCAATCAGAAAACCCAGTATTGCTTGGAGAAATGCCAGATTGCAGATTAGCGCAGAAAGGACACCGACGGCTGAAATGCCCATGGCGACATAGGTGCGGCTCCGGTACTGAGACAGGGTGGATTTTAGCAGCCGCTGGCGCTGCTTTTCCCCTTTGGCCGTGGACGCAGTTTCCTCCGGGACATCGGCTCGATCCGCTGGAGATTTTCGCTCTCCCCGGAGCAGCTCATCGCAGGTCACGCCGAAGAGCTCGGCAATCACCGGGATCACCGCCAGATCGGGAGCTCCGTCATCCCGTTCCCACCGGCTGACGGTCTTATCGGATACGTTCAGCCGTTCGGCCAAATCCTTCTGGGTCATGCCGTTTGCTTTTCGTAAGGCGGCAATAAAGCTGCCGATGGTTTTCTTTTCCATAGGTGTCCTCCTCTTGGATAGGTGATCGAATGACTTTCATCGCTTTTATTCTACAGTTCAGAGGGTGAGAACGACACCCAAGAGGAGCGGAATCTCTCTCATAATCCGAGAATCGCAGCGTTTGCCCCAAAACTAAGGCTGCATCCTTTCAAACCAAGGTCACGTTTTCTACAAGCCTCTCACCGAGGCAGACGCGCCGTTTCACCTTCTCAAGTAGTAGTGGTGGGGCTATCTGCGCTACCGATTACGATAGCCGCTTTTGCCGAAAACGCAATTTGTTCAAAGGCAAACACTTAACGCTTCTGAGATAGCCAACCCAGCGAAACTTAATAGCGTAGGATAAAATAAATCACATATACCCAACTGAGCAGTCCATGAAAAATTGCCCAGCCGACAGAGCGCCAGGTTGTATAGCTGATCACCATCGCCAGGGCACTGCCAAAGGTAATGCCCGACTTGACCGTTTTCTGAACAACCGTTGATTTATGTTCTTCCATGTTTTGAAGCCTCCATAGATTTCTGCTCTACCACACAAATGGTATCAGTCTGTATCGAACTTTCTTTTTGTAATCTGCGTATCCGTCAAGCTCTGCCTCCAGCACCTGTTCTTCATTTTTTATTCTCTTTGCAATCAACAGAGGATAAACGAGAAAAGCAGCAAAGGAGAAGAGCGACCCAAGTACCAACGGCAATGCAAGGAAAAGGATCACCGTTGCGCTGTACATGGGATGCCTCACGATTCCATAAAGCCCTGTGTCAATCACCGTCTGATTCTCCTGCACTTCTATTGTTCTGGAGAGGTATGTATTTTCTCGCAAAACTTCAGCATAAAGCAGATATGCAAGCAAAAAGGCAATCGCTGCGGTATAAGATACGATCTGAGGAAGTGGCAGCCATCCAAAACGGAAATTCAGACCCGCCAGTACAAAGCCTGCAATAAACATGAGTCCGCTCAATTTGATTACCAGACTCTGTTCATGCTGTTTTTCCTTTGCGTTCAGACGTTTCCGAAGCAATTCGGGATTCTTTATCATCATTACGATTCCCGCAGCGAACATGGGAATAAAGAGGATGCCCATAAACAACCAGCCATTGGGATAGCGCAATGTCCCCGCAGGTAAAAACAAGAGCACTGTTACCAGGGTAAATCCGAGTATAAATTTTATGATTGCGCTCAAAAACAATTTTATTGTCATGGTTGTCTCCGTAACTCCTGTTTGTTTGCTGCTTATAGATGTATCAGAAAAATGATCAGGCCAGTGAGTAATGCGATTGGGATTCCGATCAGGCAGCCATACAGGCCATCAACCAAACTCTTTTTCGTAAGCAGTTTGTACTCTTGATCCATATCTTCTGTTCCTGGCAGGCGGCACTTTTTCCAATGCATCATTACCCCAAGGTCGATTACAATCGCATCAAATACATTTACCACAAACCATATTATGTAGCAAAAGAAAGTACCCTGCATAAAAGACTCCGCGCCCGCGAGATAGACCATTCCAACAAGTAAAACGAGGAAAATGAAACAGGCAAACAGTTTTCGTGCGATTACCCTTGGCGATAGGCCCTCCGGCTCTTTTATTTCAGCGTCAGGGTGCAGCTCGATATATCTCTTCTGAACAGGCTCCGGATATTCATTGATCCATGACACCTTGTTTTTGAGGACAGAGAGAATAATAAATGTGCCAAAAAGAACGCAGGCAACAACGCATTCAATCGCTAATATCATAGCAGACTCCTTTTCATAGGTTTTAAAAGCTTTGCGGCATATTCTACTCTACTGTGGTATCAGCATAAGCGGCCTGCTCTGTTCCGGAAATATCCCGATAGAACGCTGCTGTTGCAGCTTGCTTATAAGGGCGCAGCCATAAGTAACCAATTCCCAGGGTTAGGGTACTGAGAATATCCCATCCAAGGAAACTGAACTGCATACAGAACAGCCGCCAGCGGTTGCCGGCCATCATCTGCTTGGAGCAGGCGATGGCCTCGCTGGCCGTCAGATCCGGATGCTCTGCCAGGATATATTCCGTCATGGCGTAGCTGTACCCGGCGATGATCCCCGGAATGATGAGCAGCAGCGACCAGAGCAGAACATAGAGGCTCTGCAAAAGCCGAGCCACCGCAGTTGTTTTCCAGTAAGAGAAGTATGCAAACAGAGCGTCAAAAGAAGGTTCTCTGCAATCTACCAGCTCCAGATTAAATCTGGCATAGCCAACCTGAATGATACTTCCCAGTACGAAGTAGACGGCAGCCAACACAAGAGCCGCCAGAGCGATGTATATCGCACTGCCTACGAGGAAAGCGCCTATACCGGAATTGAAACTGCCACCGGTGGAATAGATGGTTTGTCCGGCAAAGCCAAAGTTCAAATTCGCTCCGTGGTCGCTGATATTCAATTTGACCTGTGGCCCGTCAGAACCAGCGCCGAGCAAGGCGGCGATCAGGCCAATGATCACCGCAATTACCCATTTCCCATGCAGGGCATTTCGGGCAATCGCCCGAAAGTCCGATGCGTATTTCACAAAAAATCCCTCCTTTGCTGTTTCTCGCTTAACTGTTGGAAATGGTCACACTGGCTCCAGAACTGGCTTCCGTCACGCAGTCGATAGTCAGCACCACGGCCAGAGCCACAATCTCGTCCGCAGGATCAGCAATATCCAGCTCATAGCTGTCTCCCCAGGTCATCCACTCTTTGCGGATCGTCACAATTGGGCGTCCGGCCTGGGTGATCTCGTAGTCATGAGCCATGAACTTACCGTCGATTTCCCAGCCCAGCCCTTCGATGCTGTATCTGGGGAACAGGAACGAGAACTCCTTCTTGATTTCAGCCACCTGACGCTCGCCGCAGAAGACATAATAGCGGGGAAGGAAGCTCCATACCTCCTGCTTGATGAACGCAGCCTCATTTCCGGCCATATCATAGACATGGAGCTTTTTGCCCCAAGTGAAAACCTCACCCTCGACAATATATTTATCGTTTCCGTATTCATCCTTGACGGTGAACTTATCGCCCCAGGAAAACACTTTTTCTTTTATGTAGAGCCTCATGGTTCTTCCTCCTCACTGGATGCGGTAGCCAGAGGAACACTTCTCAATGGCAAACGCAAATTTCTCTTCACGGGTGGCAAAGCAAATCTCACGGTAACCTGCTACGTCCTTAAATGAGACAATACGGCTTTGCTCGTCTATCCAAATCGAACAAGGCATCTCTATTTTTTCCTCTTGTTCCATCACACCTATATTAACCATTTCCGGTAGGAATATAGGGACGGATGGAGGCCGCCACATTGCAGATGGGCATGGTTTGCAGCCACACGCGGCCGGGGCCGGTTAGCACGGTATTGAACAGGCCCTCACCGCCCAGCAGCTTATTTTTCATGCCGGGGACCTGCCGAATCTCCATCTGAACGCCGGGGGTGAAGCCGGCCACATTGCCGGTATCCACCACGATCTGCTGACCGGGTTTCAGCTCGTACTCGACCAGTTCCCCGTCAATCTCCGCAAATGCAGTTCCATTGCCGGAAAGCCGCTGCATGATGAAGCCCTCGCCGCCAAAAAATCCCGTTCCCAGTCTTTGGTTGAAGTGGATCGACAGCTCCACACCGGACTCCGCCGCCAGAAACGCACTCTTTTGCAGGATCATCTCCTTGCCGGGAGCAATGTCGATAGACCTGATCTGGCCGGGGAAGCTGGAACCGAAGGTGATCATACCTGCTCCCTTGGCGGTGTAGATATTCTGGAATATGCTCTCTCCGGAAAATGCCTTGGAAAACATCCGGCCCAGTCCGCCGCCTTTGGTCTCCATTTGCATATTGGGGCTCATCCAGACCATGGAACCCCGTTCCGTGATCATCTGCTCTCCGCTTTCCAGATTACAGACCACAACAGGAAAACTGCCGCCTTTGATTTCATAACGCATATTGATATCCTCCCTCTATGTAATGGGTCACACCTGTGCCTGACGCACCAGTGTGTCGATCTTGGTTTTGATTTGTGTCTGCTCCTGATCCACAGCCTGCATCATAGAATTCAGCCGGGACAGCACGCCCTCGATCTGGTTCTTGGTATTCTGTACCTGACTTTGGGACTGGCTGATTTTATCCAGCACTGCCCAGTCCGCAAACAGACCGTCGAAGAAGTAGTCCGCAAATCGCAGAAACCCGTCCACATTG
>CATJIY010000188.1 GCA_949740695.1 uncultured Eubacteriales bacterium | reverse complement strand
GGCGGCGAAACCGGCACGGCCTTAGAAACGATTATTCTGGCCTCCAGCATACTTTATGATCTGGCCGGACCGGGCTGCGCCAAACTCTCCCTCTATCTTTCCAAATCCTATTCCAACCAGCTGGAAGACTTGATCCCTGAATCGTCGCTGCCGGACAGCCAGCGAGAAAAATCTCCCGCCGAGCTGCTAGTACAGCGCATCCAAATCATTCAAAAGGAGCTTCCCGTCCGTCAGAATCTTCCTTCCGAGGAAGAGCAGGCCTTTTTGGAGGCGGCAGAGGAACAGTTAACCGCTATGCGCAATCAATATCAACGCTGGCAGAAACGGAGGTTTTAATCCATGCAATCTTATACGTTTTTTTCCTATTTCCTTGAAATGGCACAACAACTGAATATCTTTTCCGTCGTTCTACGGGTATGCCTTTCTGTAGTCCTGGCGGCCATTATCGGATGTGAACGGTCCAGCAAACGACATTCCGCCGGTCTCCGCACCTTTATTTTGGTATCTCTGGCGGGAACTATGGCCATGTTGCTGGATCAATATTGGCTTGAACAAACCGGCTCCAGTTTTCCAGTAATTACCGCGGCCGCCGTCATCGGCGGCGCCATGGTCAGCGGCAATTCCATCCTGTTCAGCTCCCGCAGTCAAATCAAAGGACTTACTACTTCAGCGGCGCTTTGGGGCTGTGGATTGCTAGGCGTCGCTGCCGGAGCCGGCTGCTATGCTCTGACCTTTGCGGCTTTCTTGGCATTACTCATCTGCCTCTCCCTCTTCCCAGCTTTTGAAAAATATCTGAAAGATCAATCCAATCACTTTGAAATCCATTTGGAGCTCAAACACCGGGGTGATCTTCAGAATTTCATCGCCACCATCCGCAATCTGGGCATCCAGGTGGCGGATATCGAATCCAACCCGGCTTATCTCCACTCCGGCCTGAGCGTTTACACGGTTTCCTTAACGGTGAACAGCCCCGAATTAAAACAATATAAAAAGCACAGTGAAATTATTGACGCTCTTCGATCAGTAGACTGTGTGTCTCATATTGAGGAATTGTTGTAACTCTATTAATTTCCTTCCGTGCCGCTCAGCTTTTGGGCGGCACATTTTTTCTTGACAGACCTTCACAACTGTGCTACACTATCGTCAAGCGATATATCAGCTGACGATATATCGGAAAGGAGATGTCTTTATGCATAATCCCCCTTTAACCGAAGGGGTCTATTACATCCTTCTGTCTTTATTGCATCCCCTCCATGGCTACGGAATTATGCAGCGGGCTGAAGCGTTGTCTCGAGGCCGGGTGCGGCTGGCGGCTGGAACCCTCTACGGTGCGTTGACCACCCTATTGGAAAAGGGCTGGATTCGCACATTGGAAAACTGGCCCGACAGCCGGAAAAAACAATATCAGATCACACCCTTAGGGCGGGAGGCTTTGCAATACGAACTAACCCGGCTGGAGGAGCTGCTGGAAAACGGAAAACTGTTATTAGAGGAGGAGCGTATATGAGAATTGTTCTGCGTAAATTATTTTGGGCCTGGGACTTTGATAAAGAGGAAGCTTGGCTTAATCAAAAATCTGCCCAAGGTTTGGCGCTGATAGCGGTAGGTTTTTGCCGGTATGAATTTGAAGAAGCGGCACCAGGAGCCTATCAAATTCGACTGGATCTGCTGCCCCACGGCCCTAACCATCCGGAAAGTCAAAAATATTTGCAATTTTTAGAGGAATCTGGAATCCGGCAAGTGGGTAGTCTTCGGCGGTGGGTTTACCTCCGCCGTTCCACCCAGGATGGAGCTTTTCACCTGCACTCCGACCGGGATGCCCAATTCAAAATGTTGGGCCGGCTGATGGTTTTGCTAGGGGCAGTAGCCTTCCCCAATCTTTATTGCGTAATCTGGAACTTATATGTTTACTGGCGCTACCAGGCAATCGTCAGTCTGTTTGGGGCTTTGGTTTGTACCACCTTTTTGTTCTTGCTCACCTGGGGCTGGTGGGTGCTCTATCGCAAATCCAAGACCCTTCAGCGAGAGCAGAATATTTTTGAATAACCTATACCGACCCACACAAAAGCCGGAGGACACAGCTCTGTCCTCCGGCTTGATTTTTTCATAAGACCGGCCCTGCCAGTCATCGCGGAACCATAGGGCAAGCGGTTTTTCCCGCTGGCCAGCTTACCTCCGAAAAAAGAATACGCAACCGCCGCCTGACTTTTAACCGCTAATTTTATGCCTTTTCCATGGGCTGATCCGTCTGTCGCGATTCTCTCTCGCTGGAAAAAAGTGTTCGCCCTACCGCAGTGGAAAGCTCCACCTTCACCAGATCAATTCCCGCACCATAAGCGGTTCGCCAAGTATGCAGCTGATCCACCTCCCGCGAGGGCGCTTCCCCTCTGGGAAGCACAATCTGTGCGGAAAGTCCTCCATGTTCTCCACTCATCAGCATTAACTGCCCTCCATGCGCCTCTGCAAAAATTCGGGTTAAAGCCAAACCCAACCCTAGACCAGTCTGGGCCTTGGGATCATCTTCCATCCCATCTTGTGTCAGCTTACCCATCAATTCTCCGCTGATCCCACCGCCTTGATCAGTTACCGAAAACACCACTGTGTCACTCTCTCGCTGCCGCAAAGTAATCCGGATCGCCCCCCCTTGACGCTGGGCCTCAATGGCGTTGGCAATCAGATTGAGCAACATACGCTGGACTTTTTCCCGATCCGTCCAGCACTGAACCGGTTGCTGGGGAAGACTGACCTGAAGATCAATCCCCATCGTTTGACAATAAGGCTTTACACGTTCCATCAGATTCCGGCACAAATCAGTTAAATCCTCATCTCGTAGAGACAGCCGCAAGCTTCCGTTTTCCGCCAACGCCATATCCTCTAAATTACGAGACATCCGCAGCAAACGAAAAAGGTGCAGCTGTACCACCGCTAGATACTGTCTCTGATCCGGCCGCGCGTTTTCCTCGATCAGCTGAACTGCAGGCATCAGCACCGCCAAGCTGTTGTTCACTTCCCGCGCTGTCAGCCGGGATATATGCAGGCTCCTGCCTTTTTTCCCTGGAAGATTTACCGGAAACAGCTCTATCTGAATTCCACTGTAATGTTCTCCTGGCTGAGTTTCGCAGCGAAACAATAGTCCATGAATCTGACACCGGAAAGAGCAACTTTTCCCGGCCGCTGATTCGGCAATCAGCCAAGCCGTCTGGTCGTC
>CATJIY010000187.1 GCA_949740695.1 uncultured Eubacteriales bacterium | reverse complement strand
GCCGGTAAAAAGAGCGGATGCAAAAGGAACTGGACAATGCTCAAAATATGGTGGTCCGCACCCAGGCCAAACTGGATAACCAGAGCTTTACCGCCCGGGCGCCCCAGGCGGTGGTGGATGCTGAACGAGAAAAGCTGGCGAAATATCAGGAGCTGGCGGTCAAATTGGAACAAAGTCTGAAGGCGTTGCATGGTTATGACTTATGAGCAGGCGTTGACGTATATTCACAGCCGGATACATCTGGGGAGCCGAAAAGGGCTTTCTCGGATAGCTCTGTTGCTGAAAAAGTTGGGACATCCAGAACGTAGAATGGAGTTTGTTCACATTGCCGGTTCTAACGGCAAGGGAAGCACTGCAGTCATGATGGAAAGCGTTTTGCGGGCAGCGGGGTATTCCACTGGTTTGTTTGTCTCTCCGTTCGTAATGGATTTTCGAGAGCGGATTCAGTTAAATGGGCGGTTAATCAGCAAGGAGAATCTTTGCAAGGGGTTGGAATCCATGCTGCCAGCCTTGAATGAGATGAAAGCTTTGGGACAGGAATGTACCGAATTTGAGACGGTAACTGCGTTGGCGCTCGTGTGCTTTGTCCAAGCTGGGGTGGAATATGCGGTGTTTGAGGTGGGGATCGGTGGTCTGTTGGACTGCACCAACGTCATCCCCGCGCCAGCGGTAGCGGTACTTACCGCTGTATCCTTGGAGCATACTGAGATTTTAGGCAGTACGATTTCAGAGATTGCCTGGCAAAAATGTGGCATTCTGAAACCGGGGTGCCGGGCGGCTGGTTATTGTGCGCTGGAGCCTCAGGCGGAGGATGTTTTGCGGCAAAGCTGCCAGCGAATGGGAATTCCATTGACCGTGGCCGATCTAAGCCGGATAGAGATCTTTCGAGAAGAAGAAGATGGCAGCGAGTTCCGTTATCAGGGTCAAAACTGGAAAATTGCCCTGGTGGGACGGCATCAAATTTATAACGCCCTCACTGTTCTTTCGGCAGTAGAACAGCTGCGGTTGGGTGGGGTCGTTTTGCCGGAAGAGGTGGTTCGGATGGGACTAGACCGGGCGGAGATTGTAGGGCGGTTTCAGCTGGTGCGAAAAAGTCCCCGGTGTATTTTGGACGGCGCGCATAATCCGGGAAAAATCGCCGCTCTCTGTCAGACGTTAGAAGAAGTGTATCCCGGCAGGCAGATTTATACTGTGATGGGTATGATGGCAAGGAAAGATTGGAAAAGTTGCGTTCCACAGCTGGCACGGCGCAGCAAAGCTTTTTTTGCTGTGCCGGTTCAAGGGGAAGGGCAGGCAGCGCTGCCGGAGGCGTTGGCAGATTTGGCGTCCCAAAGTTGTGGTCAGGTTCAAGTGTGTGAAAGCCCTCAGGCGGGAGTGTTGGCGGCATTGGCGCTGGCCGGGCCGGAGGATGTGATTGTAGCTTGCGGTTCCATGTATTTGTTGGACAGAGCAAAATCCGGATTCCTAGACAGCAATTGACAAAATATTTTTGAAAAAACCGATACAATCAGATTGTAAAAGCTGCGGTCTGATTGGCGGGACAAGCCTATGGAAGAGTAAAAACCGGCCGCGCATTTGCGCGGTTGGTTTTTTTGTATGGGATAAACCATTATTTTTGAAATAGATCAAAGGAGAGGATGTTTTCCATGACCATGCAATATCAGGCTAGGGAGGGATGTCTTCAGGTTTGCCTAGAGGGAGAGCTGGGACACCATGAGGCCATTCACCTGATGTCCCAGCTTTCCGCTTTGGTGGAGGATCATTTGCCGGGACAACTGATCTTGAATTTGGAAGGTTTGGATTTTATGGACAGTTCCGGCATTGCCGTTGTGGTGCAGACTGCCCGAAAGTGCGCCGGCTACGGCGGCAGGCTGTCGGTGGTACATACCCCCCAGCAGGCAAAAAAAGTGTTTGACGCAGCCGGTTTAGACCGGTTGGTAGATATCTGCTAGGAGGGCTTTTTATGAGACTGTTAAAAAAAGACCAGATCAACCAAGTAACCCTGCGCTTTTCTAGCCGCAGTGCGAACGAGGGATTTGCCCGGGCGGCCGCCGCCGCGTTTATCGCGCAGCTGGACCCCACAATGGAGCAGGTGTATGATATCAAGACGGCTGTTTCGGAGGCGGTGACAAACGCTATTGTTCATGGTTATCGGGATACGCTGGGACCTATTACTATGACTGTGCGGCTGTATGCGCCTGCTTCGGTGGAGATCATTGTTCGGGATGAGGGCTGCGGTATGGAAAACGTGGCCAAAGCCCGAGAACCGATGTTTACCACTGGAGGCTCTGACCGCAGCGGCATGGGCTTTACCATTATGGAAAGCTTTATGGATGGGCTGCGGGTGCGGTCCAGCCCTGGTCGGGGTACTACCGTCACCATGCAAAAGGTATTGCAGGCCCGGGCACAGGTATGAGGCAGACCCTTCAGAAGCAGATTGCCGCCGCCCAGGCGGGGGACCGGCAGGCCATGGATGCGATTGCGGAGGAAAACCAGTCTTTGGTTTGGAGCGTAGCCCGGCGTTTTTTTGGCCGGGGCGTGGAAGCAGAGGACTTGTTTCAGTTAGGCAGTATTGGTCTGGTAAAGGCGGTGCGGGATTTTGATTTGTCTATGCCGGTAGAATTTTCCACTTATGCGGTGCCTAAAATCGCGGGGGAAATGCGCCGTTTTTTGCGAGACGACGGTCCTATTAAAGTGAGCCGCTCTTTGCGGGAGCGGGCATGGTTGGTGCGGCAAATTCAGCAACAGCTGGAGAAAGAGACGGGAGAAAGCCCTCGGCTTTCCCAGCTTTGTCAAGCTGCCGGGCTGACGCAGGAAGAAGTGCTGGAAGCCTTGCAGGCGCCTCGGGATACCGACTCGTTGGACGCGCCGATTCCTGGAGAAAACCGAACGCTTTTGGAAACCTTACCGGATCAGGAAGGAGAAGGGGCGATGGTGGAGTCGCTGGCCTTGCGGGAGGCCCTTTCTCAGTTAGAGCCAGTGCCCCGGCAGATCCTTTTGCTCCGGTATATGCGGGATCTCACTCAGCAGAAAGTAGCGGAGATTTTAGGAATGACTCAGGTACAGGTTAGTCGAGCGGAAAAGCGGGCGGTGTTGGCCTTGCGAGGGATTCTTACTGATGGATAGGGGAAGGATGCCTTGTCATTTATTTTTATGGATTTCGTTGCTATATTTAGATAAAAGAATACCCGTCGGAAATTTTCCGGCGGGTATTCTTTGTTTTATTGGCTGCCCTTTACTAG
>CATJIY010000186.1 GCA_949740695.1 uncultured Eubacteriales bacterium | reverse complement strand
TGGAGCCTTTGGGGTGGTATTATGGGGCTGGCTGAGCAGCCGGAAATAAAAACCTGCCGCCCGACAGCCGGACGGCAGGTTTGAAAAATTAATGGTATTGTTCAGCGGTCCTTACGGAACAGCAAATGTAGTTCGCTGTCGGAAGTACACAGGCGCAGATCGCCATTTTGCTCAGGATACAGTTCAATGCGTTCCGGGGTCAAAGCGTCTAAAACGCCTGTATAGCCTGAAATTACACTGGTTTGTTCCTGCTGAAGTTTGGCTTTGAAGTCTCCATAGGTGAAGCAAAGCTGGCCATCCTGCTGGTCAATAACAAACTCCTCGTAGGCGGGGTGGCGATAGGTCCCTAACAAATCGGGCCGGGCTTGGGCGGTAAGGGGATTACCCTCCACGTTGGATTGGATCTGGGCACGCATCTGGTCCCGACGAGCCAGCCAATGGTCAATCTGGTCGCCATAGCTGTCCTGAGGCTTACCGGCGGTAAGCACATCCAGCATAATAGAGCGGGCTACCTCGGAAGCCGGGGTAGTGCCGGTGTTAAAGCACAAAGCATAGCCGCAGTCTTTACCAGGAAGGAAGCCCACTTGCGTATTAAATCCGGTAAGGCCGCCGCTATGATAGACCACGTTGGTTCCCTGATAATCGGCGTTGTGCCAAGCCATGGCATAGCAATCGTTTTTCAGCCAGAAATGATCGTCATTGGTAGGAATCACCGGTTGAATAATCTGCTGGTACTGCTCCAGGGAGCACAGACGTGCGCCGCTTTCTGTGACGCCGCCCCGGCTCATAGCGGCTACCCATTTTGCCATATTTTTCATGCTGATGCGGATGCCGCCACAGGGCGCGCTGTGATAATTTGTGGCGTAGCCGCATCGCTTTGCCTGATAGCCGTCGCTACAATAGGGCAGCGCGGGAGCCACCTGCTCCATATCTTTGTTCACACCGCGAAAACGGATTTGGTCAATGCCCAGAGGATCAGAAATGTACTTTACGATCTGATCTTCCCAAAGCATGCCGCCTCGGATTTGCTCCAACAGATAGCCCAACAGGATATACATATGGTTATTGTATTGATATTTCGTGCGGAAGCCGGTATTCATTTCCAGAAAAGCAGTTTTGCGCATGAGATTTTCTCGGTCGCCAGTGATCTTTTCCCGCAGGAAGTCGTGTCCAGGCAGGCCGCTGCGGTGGCTTGCTATATCTCGAACGGATAGATGACTGCCAGCATAGGGATCAATCATGGTAAAGTTGGGAAGATGCTTTTGAATCGGCTCGTCCCAATCCAGCAAACCTTGGTCCACTGCCTGAGCGGCTAGCATCACTGTCCAAGCTTTGGAAGTGGAAGCCACGTCAAACAAGGTGTCTTGGGTCATGGGGATGCCTTTATCCTGGTCGGCAAAGCCATATTCATAGGTATAAACCGTTTTTCCGCCCTGAATGAGATTGACTACGCCGCCTACCAGACCGGTTTCCTTGGTAATACGGGAAAGCGCCTGGTCCAGCGCAGCGGTGAGCAGTTGGTGGTTCATAAGCTGTTCTCCTTTGGTTTTTTAGAGTTGTATTTTCGATGATTGTAGCACAGGCGGATAAAATAAGCAAGTCCGCGAATTCGCGGACTTGCACAGATTAAATCTGTTGGAAATAATCTCGAATCTCGGCTAGCTTTTGAGGAATGGCGATCTTTTGGGGACATTCTTGGGCGCAGGCGCCGCAATTTAGACAGGTTTCGGCTTCCTGGTCCAAATGATTATCAAAATACTCCTTTTTTGCCGCAGAAGTCAGACCCCATACTTTAGCACGGTTATAAGCGCGGAAATGTTGTTGAGGCTTGATATTTTTTGGACACACATTGCAGTAGGCGCAGCCGCTGCAATACAGGTCAGACAGCTGCCGTAGTTTGTCGTTGGCCGCCTTATAGGATTCTCGTTCTTGAGGCGTTACCGAAAAGGCTTTTTCCGCCAAAGCCACGTTTTCCTCTAGCATTTCAATGGATTGCATGCCGGACAGGGCCAGCGACACCGCGTCATAACTGAGGACAAATCGCAAAGCCAACTCCTGGGCGGTTTTGGCTGGGGTATCGTACAGCGCGCGGAACTGTTCTCCGCCACCCGAGATTAATCCTCCGGCAATGGGACCCATTACCATGATACCCATGCCTTGCCCAGCCAGTTTGGCCATTACTTGCTCGTTGCTCTGGTCAATCAGGTTATACTGGCATAGTAAGGTGTCAAAAATACCGCAGGAGGCGATATTCGCCATCACCTGGGGAGCATCATGAAAAGAAAAGCTCACATGGCGGATCAGTCCTTCGTCTCGGGCTTGCAGCATATCTTTGTCCATCTGCATCTTTTGCGCATATTCCCATTTTTGCGCGTTTAGAGCGTGCATGTGATAAAAATCCAGATAATCGGTATCCATCAATCGCAAGCTATGCTCCAGCTTGCGGCGAAAATCTCCCGGTTGCTGGATTTCAGAAGGGGGAAGTTTAGAGGAGAGATAAATTTTATCTCGAAAAGGGCGGACAGCTTTGCCTACCAACCGCTGGTTGTCTCGGTTGGAGTAGCCCCAGGCAGTGTCAAAAAAGTTGATGCCCAGCTGATAGGCCCGCTCCAGAATAGGGATCGCCTTTTCGTCGTCACACCGCAGGGCGTCCCCTTCGCCAAGGGTGGGTAAACGCATACAGCCAAAGCCCAGGCGGGAGACCATAGGGCCGTTTTTCCCAAATTGCTTGTATTGCATGAACATTCCTCTCTTTCGGCAGAAAGTCTGTGCTTAGGGCGCTTTCCAGGCTTTCTAAATAATCGGTTTCGGATTTAGATTCATTTGCCGGACTTCCCCCAAAGGGCCCCTGACCGGAAAGTAAATAGATTATAACATATTTTTGTGAAAAAAGATACCCAAACCGTCAAAAGTATGCTACAATCAATAAACAGCTTTAATCACTGAAAGGGGAACCGTTGATGGAATTGTTTCGGGAGGCTTACAGTCCACAAGCGCTGCGGGCCATTCCCACGTTGACGCTGGCCCATGTGGGGGATGGGGTCTATGAACTGCTGGCTCGGTCGGCAGTGGCGTCTCGGGGAGGACTGCGGGTGGAGGAGGCCCACCGGCAGACGGTAGCGTTGGTATCAGCTCAGGCCCAGGCAAAGGCGGTTTCAGTCTTGCTGTCTCAATTGGAGCCGGAGGAGACGGCAATCTTTCTCCGAGGGCGCAATGCAAAGCCCCATTCCATCCCCCGGCATTGCACCGGAAAGGAATATGCCTATGCCACCGGGCTGGAAACT
>CATJIY010000185.1 GCA_949740695.1 uncultured Eubacteriales bacterium | reverse complement strand
TTTAACTACACTGGCGATTTTTTTACTGACTCTGGTGGGTTCACTGCCCTTGGGGCTAATCGTTTATTTTGGAAGAAAAAGCCGGTTTGCTCCTCTGCGCTGGCTCATCACCGTCTATATTTCCATCATGCGGGGAACCCCGCTGATGCTGCAATTGATCGTGGTGTATTTCGCTCCCAATCTGGTTTTTGGGCTGCCACTTCCATCTAACTGGAGGTTTTTAGCCGTAATTTTAGGATTTATTATTAACTATGCGGCATATTTTGCAGAAATATTTCGATCCGGCATTGAAAGCATCTCCCAAGGTCAATATGAAGCAGCCCAAGTGCTAGGCTATACCCGCTCTCAGACCTTCTGTAGAATCATTCTTCCTCAAATGGTCAAACGGGTGATCCCTCCAGTGACTAATGAAGTCATCACCTTGGTAAAAGATACCTCCCTAGCCTCAGTCATCGGCACAGTAGAAATGTTTACCCGTGCAAAGCAAATCGCCACCGCCCCCAATACGCCGGGGATGCTGGCCCTGCTGGCGGCGGGCATCTTTTATTATATTTTCAATTCTTTGGTGGCTTTTCTCTTATACCGTCTGGAAAAAGCCCTAAATTATTATCAATGAGGAGGTACGGTATGAACGTCCTGACCATGACTGGCGTGAAAAAACATTACGATGGCGCGGGAGCAGTCCTGCGGGATATCAGCCAGACGGTCGACCAAGGGGAAGCGTTGGCGATCATCGGTCCCTCCGGCTCGGGCAAGTCCACCCTGCTGCGCTGCGCCACCCTGCTTACCGAAATGACCGACGGCTCTCTTTCCTATTTGGGCGAGCCGGCCGCTTGCAGTGAAAACGGCCGGGCAGTTTATGTAGGAAAGGCCCGGCTGCGCCAATTGCGCTCGGCCTTTGGCTTGGTGTTTCAAAGTTTTCATTTGTTTCCCCACTACTCTGTGCTGAAAAACCTTACCGCCGCTCAGACGGTTGTGTTAGGCCGTCACCGGCAGGACGCTGAAGAAAGAGGGCTGGCTCTCTTAAAAAAGATGGGGCTTTCCGATAAAGCCTCCGCTTACCCTTGCCAACTTTCTGGCGGACAGCAGCAACGAGTAGCCATCGCTCGCGCACTAGCAATGGACCCAAAAATACTCTTTTTTGATGAACCTACCTCTGCTTTGGATCCAGAACTTACTGGGGAGGTACTTAAGATTATCCGCAGTTTGGCCGAAGA
The DNA here is from genome assembly GCA_949740695.1 of uncultured Eubacteriales bacterium. Taxonomy (GTDB): domain Bacteria; phylum Bacillota; class Clostridia; order Oscillospirales; family Butyricicoccaceae; genus UBA4644. The sequence continues at coordinate 1,310 of CATJIY010000185.1, read as the reverse complement.
AAAAATGACGATGGTAATCGTCACTCATGAAATGGCTTTTGCCCGGGACGTAGCCGACCGAATAATCTTTATGGACGATGGTGTGATTGTGGAGCAAGGGCGCCCGGAGCAAATCTTTGGCGCGCCCCAGCAGGTCCGGACACAGCAGTTTTTACAGCGATACCGACAGTCCTAACAGACAGCGCACCTCGCCTTGAACGCTTTCTTTTTCCGGAAGAACATTAGCCAAAAGAAATTCTTTTTCCTTGTATCGTCCGCCAACCGGCAAAAAACCAAACGGGAGAGACCTTATGACCATTGAGCAAATTGAATGTTTTGTAGCGGTGGCCTCCACCGGGTCCATTAGTCAGGCGGCGGCCAGGCTATTTCGTTCCCAACCTAACCTGTCTTACCTCATCAAACAGCTAGAAGCCGACTTGGGTTATCCTCTGTTAATCCGCTCCAACCAGGGAGCGCTTCTCACCCCGGAAGGAGAAATCTTTTTACGGCAAGCCCAGCGCACGCTGGAAGATTTTCAGCAGCTTCGAAATTTCTCCATCGTTCAGGACCCAGAAGAAACTCCGGCGCTCCGGCTAGCAGCTATGCCTTTTTGCGGGGTCAGCCAAGCGCTGGCCACCCTGCTAAACCGGCAGCAAAAACCTTTCCGGCAGATTGTTATAAACCAATGTATGCGCAACGATCTGATTGCCGGTCTGGCCGAACGAAAATACGATCTAGGCGTTTGCTACATCTACCCCACCACCCAACGGGCGGTGCGCGCGCAACTGGAATCCAACGGACTGATTCTTCACGAGCTGACCAAATGTGTTCCCTGCGCTCTGGTAGGCCGGGGGGTGGATTGGTTTCAAGATCCCATTCCCCGGGTGACCGCCCAGCGGCTCAACAAACTTTATCGAGTTTTTTTTGCCCGAGAAGGCATGATGTCTTTTAGCAGTACCCAATATCGCAGCCTTTCCGACTGTGCTGGACGCATCTTGGCGGGGGATCAGTTGGATTTACAGGCCATCCTCCATTCCCTGCCTTCTTTCAGTCTGGTTCCATGCAGCAAGGCGCTGCTGCAATCGGGCGGTACCATCATGGAAGGGCTCCGATGCGTTCCTATAAACGGTCATGATATGGTGGGCGCCTACTATGCGGTTCACCGGAGGCAGCAACCGCCTTCGGGCCTGGAAGTCCAGCTGCTAGAAGTGCTCTGGAACCAGCTAAACGGATGGAACTAGGCCCCCTGTGTTCCTGGATAAAGGCGCTGGTTTAGCGAACGTTTTTTGCCGGTCAAGGCTTGTTTTCGCAGAAAACCCCACATATTTACG